>SKHK01000239.1 GCA_007117005.1 Paracoccaceae bacterium | reverse complement strand
TCGTCCATGTAGCCCTCGGGCGGGTTGGAGAAGCGCAGCACCGCCACAGGCCCGTCCTGCGTGTACAAAACCTGCCCGGTATCCGGCCCGCTCATGCCTTCGCCTTTCGCATTTCCGCCTTCTGTGCCCGCAGATCATGCGCGCCTAAGCAAGGGTCGGCACCGGGTTCGAACAGGCGGTGTTTCTGCACCTTCTGCGTGCCGGTGACCGGCAGATCATCCCGAAATATAATCCAGCCGGGCAGCTTGTAATAGGCCAGCCGGTCACGCCCGAAGGCCAGAATACGCGCGGCGGTTCCGGCATCCGGGGCGCTGCCGGGGGCGGGGACGATCACCGCCATCACCTCTTCATCGCGCATCGGGTCGGGCACCGACAGCACCGCTACGCGGCCCACATCCGGGCAGTCGATCAGCGCATCCTCGACCTCGGCGGCCGAGATATTCTCGCCCGAGCGGCGGATCAGGTTCTTCGCGCGTTCGACGAAATGCAGCATCCCGTCCGGCGCCTGCGTCACCACATCGCCGGTGTGGAACCAGCCGCCGCGCCAGGCCTCTTCGGTGGCCTGCGGATTTTTCAGGTAACCGCGAAAGAAGCCTGCGCGCGGGTCCGGGCCGGGGGCGCGCACGACCAACTCGCCGGGGCTGCCGCGCGGCAGTTCCTGCCCGTCATCACCCACCACCATCGCCTCCATGTGCCCCGGCATCGGCCGGCCGAAGGCGCGGGTATGGGGCTGGCGGGGCGCGTGGCAATCGGCCAGAAAGCGGCCGGTCTCGGTCATGCCCCAGACCTCGACCATGGGAAAGCCGAAGCGATCTTCGAAAGCCTGATGCAGCGCCGGGTCCAGCCCCGCGCCGAGGCCATAGCGCAGCCCGTGGGCGCGGTCCTGCGGGCCGGGTGGCGCCTTCATCAGCACCGGCGGGATGATGCCCAGATAATGCATCGCCGTGGCGCGGGTTGCGGCGATATCGGCCCAGAAACTGTCGGCGTGAAAGCGGTCCGGCACGATCAGGCACACACCCCTCAGCAACGCCAGCGCCAGCGTGTTGATGCCGGCATTGACGTGGAAATAGGGTAGCGGCACGAAGATGCGCTCCACCCCCTCGCGCACCGTCAGCGCCCCGCCGTGGTCGGCGTAGCAGCGCCCGACGGCAAAGGCATAGGCGTTGTCGATGATCGCGCCCTTGGGCCGCGCGGTGGTGCCGGAGGTGTAGATCAGCGCGATTTCGCTATGCAGGCCCGGGGCCTCGACGCCAGCGGGGCGGGGTGGCGGCGGCGGGGCGAAGGCGCGCGCGTCGCTGGCGTCGTCCCATGCCAGCACCGGCAGACTGCCCGCGGCGCGGACCTTATCCACATGCCAGGGCAGGGCTAGGGCGATGTCGGCCTCGGAATGCGCCAGCAGGTACTCCAGTTCCGGCGGCAGGTAATAGGGGTTGACCGGCACCTGGCTGACCCCCAGCCGGTTGAGCGCCAGGAAATGCAGGACATGGCCCGGGTGATTGTCCAGCGCCAGCGCCACGCGTTGGCCCGGCCCCCAGCCCGCCGCGGCCCAAGCATCGGCCAGCGTATCAGCGATGGCAAGCGCCTGCGCGAAACTGATCTCGGCGCCCTGCGGCAGATAGGGCCGGTCGGCGCGCGGCGGGACGGCCAGGAACCCGCCATCGGGCCAGCGCGCGGCGGCGGCGGTGAGGGCGTCGTGCAGGGTCTGCATCACGCGCGCTCGATCAGCATGGCCATGCCCTGACCGGCGCCAAGGCACATCGACAGGACCGCGCGGCGCCCGCCGGTGTCTTCCAGATGCTGCATCGCGTTCAGCGCCATGCGCACCCCGGTCACGCCCGGCGGGTGGCCCAGGCTGATGCCGCCGCCATAGGGGTTGTGCAGATCACGCGGGATGCCCAACTCGCGCTCGGCATGGATGTTGACGGCGGCAAAGGCCTCGTTGATCTCGAACACATCGATGTCGGCCACGCCCAGCCCGTTGCGCTCCAGCAATTGCGCGATCGCGGGCACCGGACCGTGCCCCATGATGCGCGGCGGCACGCCGACCACATGCCAGTCCTTGATGCGCGCGCGCGGCGCCAGGCCCTGCGCCTCGACCGCCGAACGCTCGCCCACCAGTACGAAAGCGGCGGCGTCATTGACGGTAGAGGCATTGCCCGCCGTCACCACCCCGCCCTGGCGAAAGACCGGGCGCAGGCTGGCCAGCTTCTCGGGCGTGGCATCGCGGCGGATGCATTCGTCGGTGTCGAACACCGCCTCGCCGCCCTTGACCGGCACCTTGACCGGCACGATCTGGCGCGCCAGAAAGCCCGACTGCTGCGCGGCCAGCGCGCGGGCCTGGCTCATCGCGCCCCATTCGTCCATCGCGGCGCGCTGATGGCCGAAATCCTCGGCCAGATTCTCGGCCGTCTCGCCCATGTATTCCTGGCTGAAGGGGCAGCGATAGGCCCAGTCCAGCATGTCCTCCATCATCTGCCCGCCGCGCGGCAGCCCGCCGCGCAGGCCGACCACGGCGTGGGGCGCGCGCGAATAGCTTTCGCCGCCCCCCGCCATGCCCAGAAGCGAATGGCCGGACGCCACCTGTTGCGCCGCCGACAGGATCGCCTGCAGGCCAGAGGCACAGGCCCGCACCACCCCCAGCGCGCCGGCCTCTTCCGGCAGGCCGGCGCGGATGCCGACGACCCGCGCGGCGAACAGGCTGTCACGGTCCGAGGGCACGGTGGTGGTGAAGACCATATGATCCACAGCCCCCGGCGCCACCCCGTCGCGCGCCAGCACGCCCGCCGCCACCTGGCCCGCCAGCGCCGTCATCTCCAGCCCTGACAGCCCGCCTAGAAACGCGCCAAGCCCGGAACGCCCGCCCCCGGCGATCACCACATCCGCCATGTCTTTTCTCCCCTGATCCGCGTTCAGTCCATCCGCACCGGCATCACCCGCGGGCCGCGCATGATGATGGTTGCATGCCAGTCGATATCGCCGGCCAGCCGCAGCCCCGGAAAGCGGCGCACCAGTTCCGGAAAGGCGACCTCGCCCTCCAGTCGGGCCAGCGCCGCGCCCATACAGAAATGCGGGCCGTAGCCGAAGGTCAGATGCTTGTTCGGGCTGCGGGTGATGTCGAATTGCTGCGGGTCGTCGAACACCGCCGGGTCCATGTTGGCGGCGTTGAGCATGGCAAAGACCCGCTCGCCGGGGGCCAGCGTCTTGCCATGGATCTGATGCTCGGTCGCCACCACACGCGCCATCGACCCTGAGGGACCGTCCAGGCGCAGACATTCCTCGACCGCGCTGCGGGCAAGGTCCGGGTCGGCGGCCAGGGCCTGCGCGGCATCGGGGTTGGCGATGAATTTCGCCATGCCCCCGGCCAGCAGGTTCGTGGTGGTCTCATGCCCGCCGAACATGACCAGCATGCAGGCGGCGATCAACTCGTCCTCGCTCAGCGCGTCATCGTCATCGCGCGCGGCGATGAAGGCCGAGATCAGATCGTCGCGCGGCTCCGCCCGGCGCTGGGCGATCAGGTCGCGGAAAAGCGCGGCCATCTCGCGCGCGCCCTCGGCGGCGCGGGTGTACTTGTCCGGCGCGTTGCGGGCCGAGCCGATGAAAAGCTGCATCCGGTCGGAACAGGATTTCAGATGGAACATCTGATCGCGCGGTACGCCCAGCAGGTCCATGATCACAAAGGCCGGCAGCTGCATGGCAAAGTCGTTGACGAAATCGAACTCCGTGCCCCGGGGCAGACGGTCGGCCAGCGTGTCCACCGCCTCTTGCACCGCCGGGCGCAGGCTTTCGACGGCCCGCATGGTGAAGGCCTTTGCCATCAACTGGCGCAGCCGGGTGTGTTCCGGCGGGTCGCGGAACACCAGCCACAGGGTCAGGTAGCGCATGAAATCGGCCAGGGTAGCGCGGTCGCTTTCCGGCAGCGAGTCGTAGAAGGGCTGTATGCGGTCGACCGACATGCCGGGCGCCGACAGGCAGCGCTTCACATCGTCATAGCGCGTCAGGATCCAGGCCTTGACCGCCGGGCTCCAGTGCGCGGGGTCATCGCGCTGCAGGGACAGCAGCACCGGATAGGGGTCGGACACGGTTTCAGCCACCGACGGGTCATAGACCAGCCCCCCGCTGCGTTGTGCGTCTGATACGGCCATCGACTTCCCCCCGTTGTGCCACCGACCGGCTGTCTGCGATGGGCGTCAGGGCGCCCACAGAAAGCCAATCAATCGTTTGGTTGACTATTTCAGATTTTCCGGCATTGTCCAGTGTCATGGTGCATCTTGCGGCAGGGACCTGTGGAGGGGGCTTTGCCACGCCAACCCGATGCGCCCCAGGGGAGGAAGGATATGACACTGAAAAGACGCATGTTTCTGGCTGGAACGGCGGCAGCGCCCGCTGCCCTGGCCGCGCCGGCGCTGGCGAGCAACCGCCGCACCCTGCAGATGGTGATGAGTTGGTCACACAATCTGCCGGGCCTTGCCGTCATCGCCTATGACTTCGCGCGCATGACCGAGGAACTGACCGACGGCGAGGTCACGGTCGATGTCGCCGCGGCGGGCGAGCTGGTCGGCCCGCTGGAGGTGTTCGACGCCGTGGGCTCCGGCGCCGCCGATTGCTACCATTCCACGCCCATCTACCTGGCCGGGCAATGGCGGGCCTCGGCGTTTTTCGGGCAGGTGCCCTTTGGCCTGACCGCGCTGGAGCATCTGGGCTGGATGTATCACGGCGGCGGGCAGGACCTGCAGCACCGCCATTTCCGCGACCTGTTCAATCTGATCTGCTTTACCGCGGGGCAGACCGGCATCCAGATGGGCGGCTGGTTCAACCGCGAGATCAACAGCCTGGAGGATTTCCGCGGCCTGACCATGCGCATGCCCGGCCTGGCCGGCGAGGTGATGCGCCGTGTGGGTGTCAACGCCATGATGATCCCCGCGCAGGAGATTTTCCCCGCGCTGCAGGCCGGCACCATCGACGCCACCGCGCTGCAGGGGCCCTGGCTGGACACGGTTTCGGGCTTCCAGCAGCATGCGCGCTACTACTACGCGCCCGGCTGGCAAGAAGTGAATTCCGCCGGTGAGATCGGTTTCAACGCCGATCTGTGGGACGAGCTGCCGGACCGCCACAAGGCCGCGATGCAGCGCGCGATCGAGGCCGCGAATTCGATCAATTGCGGCGCCTGGGCCTATAACAACGCCGTCTTCTTCGAGACCCTGCGCAATGAGCATGACGTCGATGTGCGGGTCTTCCCCGATGACGTGATCGACGCGCTGGCCACGGCGTCGAACGATCTGCTGGTCGAGATCGGACAGGATGACGAACGCGCGGCCGAGGTGTTCGAAAGCTACGACACCTTCTTCCGGCAGGTGGCGACCTATTCGGTGGCCACCGAGGTGCCCTTCTTCAAGGCCCGCGAGCGGCAGATGGCGCGGATCTGAGCCGCGTCGCCAGGGCCGATGATGACAGCAACACGCGGCGGGGCGGGAAACGGACCGCCCCGCGACATCATGTGAAGGGGGCGGGCAGGAACGCATGACGCAGGGGGCCGCGCGCGCATGGAAGGCGTGATCCGGGTGATCGACGGGGTGACGGCCGCGCTTGGCCGGGTGCTGGCGCTGGCGCTCTTGCCGCTGCTGGCGCTGGTCTTTGCCAATGTCGTTTTGCGCTACGTCTTTGGCGTGGGGTCGCTGTGGATGCAGGAGGCGGTGATCTACTGCTTCGTCATCCTGATGACCGGGCTCTCGGGCTGGGCGCTGCAGACGGGCGAGCATGTGCGCGTCGATATCCTGTATTCCGCGCTGCGCCCGCGCTGGCAGGGGGTGATCGACCTGGGTGGAACGCTCTTGCTGATGGGGCCGTTCCTGTGGGTGATGTGGGAACGCGCGCTGCCCTATGTGCAACGTTCCTGGCGGATGGGCGAGCGGTCGATCGAAACCTCGGGCATCCCGCTGGTCTGGCTGTTGAAGACCATGCTGCTGGTCTTCGTGCTGGTGACCGCGCTGGCGGCCGTGGGTTTTGCGCTGCGCGCCGTGCAGAAGATCCGTCATGACCGGCAACCGGACCCGGCGCCATGAGCGGCTTTTTCACCGAGTATCTGGCGCTGGTGATGTTCGGCGCCACCATCCTGGTGATGATGCTGGGCTTTCCGGTGGCCTTTACCCTGGCCGGGCTGGCGCTGGCTTTTGCGTTTCTGGGCGCCGAACTGGGCGTCTTCCGCATCGCGCAGCTGAATTTCCTGCCGCAGCGGGTCTGGTCCATCGTCACCAATTCGGTGATCGTGGCGGCACCCCTGTTCATCTTCATGGGGCTGGTGCTGGAACGCGCCCGCCTGGCCGAGGACATGCTGATCGCCATGGCGCGCCTCTTCGGCCCGCGGCCCGGCGGGTTCCTGATCGCCACCAGCGTGGTGGGGGCGCTGATGGCGGCCTCTACCGGGATCGTGGGGGCGACGGTGGTTACCATGGGCCTGCTGGCCCTGCCGGTGATGATGCGCCATGGCTACAATGCCGCTGCGGCCTGCGGGGCGATCTGCGCGGCAGGCACTTTGGGCCAGATCATCCCGCCCTCGATCGTGCTGGTCTTTCTGGGCGATTTCCTGACGCTGGCCAACCAGCAGGCAAATCTGGCGATGGGCACGCCGACGGCGCGGTCGGTGGGGGTGACGGACCTTTTTGCCGGGGCGCTGGTGCCGGGGCTGATGCTGGTGGGCCTTTACATCCTGCTGCAACTGGCTGTCGCCTTCACCACCCCGGCCAAGGCCCCGCCGGTCCCGGCCGAGGCCATCGCCACCCGCAACGACGAAAGCGAGGCGCGGTTGCTGCTGCGCGCCTTGGTGGCGCCGGTGCTGCTGATCGTGGCGGTGCTGGGCTCGATCCTGGGCGGCGTCGCCACGCCCACCGAGGCCGCGGGCGTGGGCGCGGCGGGCGCGCTGATGCTGGCCGGCTGGAAACGTGCGCCGCATCGGCGCTGGGTCTTTGTGGCGGGGCTGCTGGCCGCGGGGGGGCTGCTGGCGCTGATTGCGGGCTTCGACCTGCGGCTGGGCCGCTCGGCCCCGCCGCTGGCCGACCGGCTGGCGGTGGCGGCGGCGATGGGGCTGGTCGGCGTGATGACCGCGTCGCTGCTCACCGCAGCCTGGGTGACCTTCCGCGGGGGCGATCTGATGAATGTCACCTTCCGCACCGCGCGCATCACCGCGATGATCTTTACCGTGCTGATCGGCGCCACGCTTTTCACGCTGGTCTTTCGCGGCCTTGGTGGCGAGGCGCTGATCCGGGATTTCCTGGCCGCGCTGCCCGGCGGGCTGACCGGGGCGATGCTGTTCACCATGGTGCTGATGTTCGTCCTCGGCTTTTTCCTGGATTTTCTGGAGATCATCTTCATCCTGGTGCCCATCCTGTGCCCGGCGCTGATCATCCTGGGTGCCGATCCGGTCTGGCTGGGGGTGATGATCGCCGTGAACCTGCAGACCAGCTTTCTGACCCCGCCCTTCGGCTTTGCGCTTTTCTACCTGCGCGGGGTCGCCCCGCCGGGCGTCCACACGCTGGACATCTGGCGCGGTGTGCTGCCCTATATCGGCCTGCAACTGGCCGCGCTGGCGCTGATCGCCAGCTTTCCGGCGCTGGCCACCTGGCTGCCGGGCCGGCTTTGACCCATATCACCCTTGACCCCAGACCACCGATCAGGAGACCCCCATGCGCGATGTCTATGTCCTTGCCACCAGCTGCACCGCCTTTGGCAAGCGCCCCGATGACAGCTTCCACGCCCTGACGCGCGAGGCCTATCTGGACGTCCTGCACGACGCCGGGCTTGAAAACGGCGACGATATCGGTATGGCCTGGTTCGGCAATTGCGGCATGGGCACCTTCGGGCAGCGCAATATCCGTGGGCAGGTCTGTTTCACGCCGCTGGTGCGCGAGGGGCTGTTTCCCGAACGGGTGGGCATGATCAATGTCGAAGGGGGCTGCGCCACGGCCTCGATGGCGTTTAACGGCGCCTGGAAGGACGTGATGTCCGGCGATTGCGAGCTTTCGCTGGCCATCGGCGTGGAAAAGACCTTCGTGCCGGGCGACGCGGCGCGCGTGCAGGAAATCTATGCCGGCGGCATCGACCAGCTGACGCCTCAGGAATGGCACGAATACTACGCCGAACGCGGGGCCGAGGCCGGCAAACCGTTCGAGCCCGGGTCGGGCACCATCTTCATGGACACCTACGCCATGCAGGCCGCCTGGCACATGAAGCACCACGGCACCACGCAGGAACAGATCGCCTTTGCGGCCTCGAAGAACCACCACCACGGCTCGCTGAACCCCAAGGCGCAATACCGGTTCGAGGTCTCGCCGCAAGAGGCGCTGGCCGACCGCGAAATCTCCTGGCCGCTGACGCGCTCGATGTGCGCGCCCATCGGCGACGGGGCGGCGGCGGCGCTGTTGTGTTCGGGCGACTGGCTTCGCGCGCAGCCGCAGGCGGTGCAGGACCGCGCGGTAAAGGTGCGCGCCAGCGTGCTGACGGGGGGCAAGTATCGCCGGCCGGAAGAACCCGGCCTGTCGCGCATCGCCGCCCAGCGCGCCTATGCGGCCTCTGGCCTGAGCGCCGATGACGTGGACCTGGCCGAGGTGCATGACGCCACCAGCTTTTGCGAGATCTACCAGGCCGAAATGCTGGGCTTCTGCCCGGACGGGCAGGGCGGGGCCTATGTCGCATCGGGCGCCACGGCGCTGGGCGGGGCGCGGCCGATCAACCTGTCCGGCGGGCTGGTGTCAAAGGGCCATCCGGTGGGCGCGACGGGGTTGTCGATGATCCACGAACTGACCCTGCAACTGCGCGGCGAGGGCGGCGCGCGGCAGGCCGAACGCGCCCGCATCGCGCTTGCCGAAAACGGCGGCGGCGTCATCGGCTTTGACGAGGCCGCCTGTTCGGTGATCCTGCTGGAAGGCCAGCGCGGCTGACAGGGGCCGGCGGCGGGGCTGGCCGTCACAGCCGGGCGAATCCATCGGCCAGGTGGTCCCAGACGCGCTTGACCCGCGGTGTCTTGTGCATGTCGGCCTGGGCGGCCAGCCAGACCGGCAGGCGGGGCAGCGCTGGCTGGAAGTGCAGCCGCGCCACCGCCGGGTCGGCATCGCCGATCACGGTCTGCATGGCGCCCGCGCCGCAGCCGTGGCGCACCAGTTGCCAATAGGTCGCCTGATCGTCGCAGCGGGTGGCAAAGAACCGGCGGTCGACCGGATAGCCCAGCGCGCGCATCCGCCGGACAATCATGTCCGACCGGTCGAAGCCCACGAAACCCAGCGCCGCCAGCCCGTCGAAATCGCGCGGGTTGCCAAGGCGGTCCAGCAGGCTGCGCGCGGCGTAAAGCGCCAGGCCCTGTTCGGCCACCTGCCGGGTGACGATATCCAGCTGCGTCGGCCGGTACATGCGCAGGGCGATATCGGCCTCGCGGAAGATCAGGTTCTCGCTGGTGTCAGAGGGGACAAGCTCGATCTCGATCTGCGGCGCAGCGCGGCGCAGGTCGGCCACCATTGCCGGCAGCAGGTAATGCGAGACGACGACGCTGGCCGTGATCCGCACAACGCCCGACAGGCCCGCATCCTGCCCCGCCGCGCGCGTGGCAAACCGCGCATGGGCCGCGGCCATCGCGCGCGCGGGTTCCAGCAGGCTGGCGCCCGTCTCGGTCAGGCGCAACCCGCTGGGCGTACGCGAAAAAAGCGGTATGCCCAGCGCGTCCTCGGCGACTTTTACATGCCGGCCCAGCGTGGGCTGGCTCAGCCCCGTCTTGCGCGCCGCGGCGGTCAGCGACCCCGTCTCGGCCACCGCCAGGAAAGAGCGGACAAGCGTCCAGTCCAGATCATCCGGTGTCACAGTCATGCAAAAACGTATATCAGAGCGTCAGTTACGTGCAATTATGCATCACAGGTGAATGGCGTATCCATGGCCCGTCACAACACGGGAGACGGCCATGACACAGCGCGTTTTGATCCTTGGCGCCTCGGGCAAGGTGGGCCGACACAGCGCCCGGGCCTTTGCGGCGGCGGGCTGGGATGTGCGGCGGTTCGACCGCGCGCGGGATGATCTGATACAGGCGGCACGGGGCTGCGATGTGATCGTCCACGGCATGAACCCGCCGGATTACCACGACTGGCAGGGCATCATGCCTGCCATCACCCGCGCGGTGATCGAGGCCGCGCGCGCCGCCGGGGCCTGCGTGATCCTGCCGGGCAATGTCTATCACTATGGCGATCAGGGCGGGGTCTGGTCACAGGACACCCCGCCGAACCCGGTCAGCCGCAAGGGCGCGATCCGGCTGCGGATGGAACGCGACCTGGCCGCCAGCGGCGTGCAGACCATCGTGCTGCGGGCGGGCAATTTCATCGACCCGGAGGGGCGGGACTGCGTCATGGCGCGCCTTTACCTGCGGGCGCTGGGGCGGGGGCGGATCACCCTGCCGGGGCCGATCGACACGCGGCAGGCGATGTGTTTCCTGCCGGACTGGGCCCGCGCCGCCGTGGCGCTGGCCGAACGGCGCCACAGCCTTGCCCGGTTCGAGGATGTGCCCTTTCCCGGCCATACCCTCAGCGCGCGCGATATCAGGGACGGGCTGGAACGCCTGATGCAGCGCAGGCTGTCTGTCACGCCCTTCCCCTGGTGGCTGTTCACCCTGACCGCGCCCGTCTGGGAACTGGCGCGAGAGATGCGGGAGATGCGCTATCTGTGGCACACCGACCACGCGCTGTGTGGCGCACGGCTGGCGGCCCTGCTGCCGGGGTTCGAGGTTACACCGCTGGACCGGGTGCTGCGCCAGATGCTGCCCGCCTGACAGGCGCGGCATACGCCCGGCGCGTCACTCAAAGGGCATCGTCTCATCCAGCGACGCCCGGCCCGCCTGCCGCGCCCGCCAGGCTGCCAGCGCCGGGCGCGTGGCCAGCCAGTCGGTATCCGGAAAGCGGAACGGCGCGTAGTCCAGCGCCACGGCGGTGGCGATGGCGGCGATATCGGCGCTGTCGGCTAGATCGGCGGGCGGGTCGCCCTCCAGCCGGTCCAGCGCGGCGGCCAGCGTGCGAAAACGCTTTTGCCCCATGAAATGCGTGTCGAAATCGGGGTTCGATTTCCGGCTGATGATGATCGCCGCCATGACGTCGATGGCGCCCATCGCGCTGGCTGCGCGCTGCAGCACCGCGCCCAGGTCCCGTGCGGGGTAAAGCGCGGGTTCCGGCGCGTGACGCTCCAGCCATTGCAGGATCAGCCCGCTTTCGCTGATCCCGTGCCCGTCATCGGTCATCAGCGCGGGCACGCGCTCATGGACATTGGCGCGCAGGAAATCCGGCGCGCCGCCCCAGGGGTCGATCACCCGTTCCTGCATCTGGCCCGCCAGCCCCTTTTCGCGCCAGGCAATGCGCACCAGCCGGGAATAGGGTGAGGTTGTATTGGTATAAAGGATCATCGCGGCACCGCCTTTCAGGGTTCGCCCGGCAGGTCCGCCCAGCAGGGCTGCCGGTCGCCGGGCAGGGGGCGCGCGGCATGCACACCGCGCGCGATGGCCCGCGCCAGGCAGACCGCGGCGGCATGGCCCAGCAGGTAGGTATCGCCCACCGGGTCGGCCAGCTCCCGCGCGCCGGTGGCCGCGGCAAAGACCAGATCGCCGTCCAGCAGCGTATGCGCAGGAGACAGCGCGCGTGCCATGCCGTCCTGCGCTGCCGTGGCCATGCGCGTGGCCTGCGCCTGGGTCAGCGCGGCATCGGTGGCGACGATGGCGATGGTCGTGGCCTCGCGCGCGGCCTTGCCGGGCAGGGGCTCGTGGCCGGGATCAAAGCGCGCGGGCAGGCCCAGCCCACCGAATTCGCCCGCCATTTCCCAGGGCGCGGCCCAGAAATGGCGACTTTGTCCCACCGTGGGCGAGCCCAGCGCGTTGATCGCCACCAGCGCGCCCACGGTCATGCCGTTCGACAGCGTGACAGAGGCCGAACCCAGCCCCCCCTTCAGCCAGCCCGTCATCGCCCCCGTGCCCGCGCCGGCGGTGCCCAGCGCGAAATCCGCCCCCGTTCCGTCCAGCGCCGCATCCAGTGCCGCGCGCCCCAGCGCCGGATAGGGGTTTTGCGCCCAGTCCTTTGCGCCACCATTGTTCAGGTCATAGATGATCGCCCCGGGCACGATGGGCACGACCACGCCGCCCGCCGCCACATGGCCCCGCCCCATTGCCCGCAGCCCGTCCACCACGCCCGATGCCGCGTCCAGCCCGTAGACAGACCCGCCCGACAGCACCAGCGCATCCACCTGCTGCACCAGCCGGTCCGGTGCCAGGAGGTCGGTCTCTCGCGTGCCGGGTGCGCCGCCCATCACGTTGACCCCGGCGGTAAAGGGCGCCTCGCCCAGCAGCACGGTGCTGCCTGTGCGGATGGTGTGATCCTGGGCATTGCCGACGCGCAGGCCGGGCACGTCGGTGATCAGGTTGCGCGGGCCGGGCTGCATGGCCATCAGATGCACCGCCCGCCATCGACCTCCATGGCGACGCCCGTCACCATGCCCGCCTCGTCAGAGCATAGAAACAGCGCCGCATTCGCCATGTCCTCGGGGGTCGAAAACCGGCCCATCGGGATGGTGGACAGGAATTTGGCGCGCATCTCCGGCGTGTCCTCGCCCATGAAGCTTTTCAGCAGCGGGGTTTCCCCGGCGACAGGGTTCAGCGCGTTCACGCGGATGCCGAAGGGCGCCAGTTCCACCGCCATGGCCCGGGTCGCGGTGATCATCCAGCCCTTGGACGCGTTGTACCAGTTCAGCCGCGGGCGGGGCGAGACCCCGGCGGTCGAGGCGATGTTCAGGATCGCGCCCGCGCCCGCGTCCTTCATCGCCGGGACCAGATGGCGCGCGGTCAGGTAGACGGATTTGGCGTTGACGGCCAGCACGCGGTCGAATTCGTCCTCGCTGATCTCTTCCATCAGGGCGGGCAGATGGGTGATGCCGGCGTTGTTGACCAGAATGTCCACCCGGCCCCAGGCGCCCAGCGCGGCCTCGGCCATCGCCTTGACGCTTTCGGTCCCGGCCACATCCACTGCCTGCGCGATGCCGCCGATCTCGGTTGCGATGGCCTGCGCGGCGTCCGCGTTGATATCGGCCACCATCACCCGCGCCCCCTCGGCGGCGAAGCGCCGCGCGATCCCGGCGCCAAAGCCCGAGCCAGCGCCGGTGACGATGGCGGTCTTGTCCTGAAGTCGCATACGTGTCTCCCCTGCCCTGCGCCCCGATAGGTGGCGGAAATCGCGGCCGGGTGCAACGGGGGGCGAGAGTAGGCTTGAACGGCTCGGGAAGCACGGGCGGCGACCGACCGCGGGCGGAAGCGAAGCGCCCGCCCATGGGGGCGGTCGGGCGCTGCCCGTGCTGGCGCACGGGCGGTCATGCTGGGAAGCGTCGCGCATTGATCGGCGGGGCTTTGCCGTGAAGCGGGGTTCAGGGCAGGGGCGCGTCGGGGTAGTCGCGGGCCTGGGCGACCATCTGGTCATAGTCGAACCCGTATTGCCCGCAAAGCCGCCGCGCCTCGGCCTCGCGCATCCCCCGGTTCACCCCCTGCCGCGCGCGGACCAGCAGGCAGGAAATCAGCCAATCGGCGGCAAGGCGCCGGTCGGGGTGGTGGGGCTGGTCGGCAAAGACGGCCTCGCAGATCCCCAGCGCCTCGCGCAGCAGATCCTCGGCCTCTGCCGCCGCGCCGAGTTCCAGCCGCATCGCGCCGAGATTCATCGCACCGAAGGCCAACCGCGCATCATCCGGCGCCAGAAGCGC
>SKHK01000048.1 GCA_007117005.1 Paracoccaceae bacterium | reverse complement strand
TCCAGGTCGGTGACGCGGAATTCCGGCCGGTTCTCGAAGGCCAGCCGCAGGTCGGTGATGGCGCCGCGCCGGCCTTCATCGGCCAGAAAAAGGGCAATGCCGGCGGCCAGCAGCGTGGCGGGCAGCCCCATGGTCAGCGCACGGCGATAGCTGGGGGTCAGCCAGAGCCGGTTCATCCGATAGGCCAGGCGGCTGGGCGAGGGGTCATGGCGCCCGCGCAGGGGGGCTTTCAGACGGACCGTGCCCCCCAGACCGGCAAGCGCGGCCGGTATGGTATCTCTGAGCCGCCAGCCTCGGCCTGCCGGGTCGGCGTCATCCCCTGTGCCGGGCCGGGGATAGGCGGGAGGGGCCATCGACACCCTGGCATCTGGCACAGTGTCGAATACGGGTGCCGTTTCGGCTGGCACCCGGCCCGGGGCCTGTACCGGACCGCGGGACGCAGCGGCCATCGGGGGCGCGGCCGCCCCCCCCGCGGGCGTGGCGGCGGAGCGCATGCCCGCAACGCGCCCCGAAGACAGCGGCGGGGTGGCACGTTCCGGTGCCATCGATGTCTGGGCGGTCGCTGCCCGCGCGGTCGATGTCTGGACGGCCCATGTCTGCGGCGGATAGCGGCGCGGATAGGGGCTGGCGCGCCCCTGGACTGCCCTGTGGGCTGCGCCATGGCCGGCGGACGGGTTGGCGCCATGCTGGTCTAGCGGTGGCATGAGGCATCCTCGACCAGCCAGCGGCACAGGTCAGGAAACGCGATGCCGCAATGCGCCGCCTGTTCGGGGCTCAGCGAGGTCGGCGTCATCCCGGGCTGGGTGTTCGTTTCCAGCACCACCAGCCCGTCCAGGCCCTGCGCCTCGTCCCAGCGGAAATCCGTGCGGCTCAGCCCCCGGCAGCCCAGCGCGCGATGCGCCACCAGCGCCTGATTCATGCAGGCGTCGAAAACGGGCGCCGGCAGATCGGCAGGCACCACATGGTGCGAGCCGCCGGGCCGGTACTTGGCGTCGTAATCGTACCAGCCCTCGGTCACGATATCGGTCACGGTCAGCGCCCGGTCACCCAGCACGCTGACGGTCAGTTCGCGCCCCGGCACATAGGCCTCGACCATCAGCGCCTCGGGCAGGTCCGGCGCCAGCGCGGGCGGCGTGTCAGCGCTCTCGCGCACCAGATAGATGCCGACCGAAGAGCCTTCGTTCGACGGCTTGACCACATAGGGCGGCGCCATCACATGCGCGGCCATGATCTGCGCGCGGCCCGCCAGCACATGCGGCGCAACCGGCAACCCGGCGGCGGCATAGATTTCCTTGGTGCGGATCTTGTCCATCGCCAGGGCAGAGGCCAGCACGCCGGAATGCGTATAGGGCAGGCCCATCCATTCCAGCAGACCCTGCACGCAGCCATCCTCGCCCCAGCGGCCGTGCAGCGCGTTGAAGGCGACATCGGGGGCGATTTCGGCCAGACGTGCGGGCAGGTCGCGGCCGGCATAGACCTCGACCACATTGTATCCCGCCTCCCGCAGTGCGGCTGCGCATTCACGCCCTGACGACAGCGACACCTCGCGCTCGGCCGAGATGCCACCCATCAGTACCGCCACCTTGGGGGCTGCCCTGCTCGACATGCCCGCCAACTCTGCCTCGTTCCGGGGCCTGGCGCCCCGTCAGTGTCAGGGCTTTTCGCCCCGTTTTTCGTTCGTTGCCGGCCTATGTGGTGGAATGGCGCGCCGGCTTGTCAAGATGCTGTAGGGTTCCTTTCGCCATCGGCATTGCTACCGGGCTCGCCCAACCGCATGATTTCCCACTGTAGCAAAATTCCACGCTTTTCCAACACCCTTTTTCGGACCAGCTCGCCCAGCGCCTCCAGATCGGCGGCGCTGGCGCTGCCGGTGTTGATCAGGAAATTGGGGTGTTTCTCGGACATCTGCGCCCCGCCCAGGGTGGCGCCGCGCAGGCCTGCCTCGTCGATCACCTTCCAGGCCTTCAGGTCATGGCTGTCATCGGCCTGCCCGGTGGAACTGTAGCCGGCCGGGTTGCGAAAGGTCGAACCGGCGCTGCGGTCCTTTACCGGCTGGGTGGCATCGCGCCGGACAAGCTGTTCGGCCATCCGCGCTTCCAGATCGGCCGGATCGCCCGGGGGCGCGCGAAATGTGGCCGCCGTGATCACCCAGCCATCGGGCAGATCGGTCTGGCGATAGCGCGGGTTCAGGTCCGCCGCGGTCAGGGTGACGGTCTCGCCCGCCCGGGTGACGGCGCGCAGATGGGTCAGCCGGTCGGCGGTATAGGTGCCGTAGCAGCCCGCATTCATCCGCACAGCGCCGCCGATGCTGCCGGGGATGGTGCGCAGAAAGGTCAGGTCCAGCCCGGCGGCGGCGGCCTTTCGCGCGACATGGGCATCCAGCGCGGCGGCCCCGGCGGTGACGGTGTCGCCCTCGATCTCGATCCCGTTGAACCCGCGGCCCAGACGGATCACCACCCCCCGAAGCCCCCCGTCCCGGATAATCAGGTTCGACCCCACGCCCATGGGAAAGACCGGCACGCCCGCGTCCAGCGCGGCCAGAAAGGCGGCCAGATCGCCCTCGTCAGTGGGCTGGAACAGCCAGTCGGCCGGGCCGCCGACGCGCAGCCAGGTCAGATCGGCCAGCCGCCGTGCCGGGGTCAGGGTGCCGCGAGGCGACAGCGTTGCGGGATCGGTTGTCATGACTTCCCCTGTTTCGGTTGACCGGGCGCCCTGCACGCCCACAGAACGCCCGACACCGGCGACCAGTCGACCGGGGGCATTGCCCCCTTGCAAGCCGGGCAAGCGGATTAAGCCCTGGCGCCGGGTACCATGATAAACGGAAAAGCTCATGCCGCCGCCCACCCGGTTCACGCCGGCCCGCTGCCCGGGCCGTCCTCGCGGTTGCGCAGGGCGCGGAGGGCGGCGCGTCGCTGGCGCAGGGTTTCGATCAGAATGCCCAGCGCACCAGCCACGCCAAGCGGCGCGATGACCACGATGCCGGTCATGGCCGACCAAAGCCCGCGCAGCCCGGGCTGGTTGTAGCCGTTGAAGGTCACGCCCAGCGCCACCAGCATGGCCAGCGCCACCAACGCCCAGGCCAGGCCCGTCTGCCCCCAGCGCGCCAGCCCCCAGCCGATCAGGGCGCCGGCAACGAGGGCCGCCAGAAAGATCACCAGACCATCGGGGGTGAAAAAGAACATCGGTTTGGTCCTTCGTGCTCAATGGGGCGCCGCGGCGACCCTCGGTCATCCCGGCGCCGGTGGCAAGGGCCGCCGGTGGCCTGTCACCTCTGCCCGGGCTTGCGCCTCAGCGCCGCCCGCCCAGCCAGCCACTCAGCCAGCCGCCCAGCGCCGCACCCAGCGCGGCCGGGGTCAGCATCACCACGGCGGCGATCGCATAGCCCAGCCCCTCGAACCCCTGCGCCTGCCGCCCGGCCAGGATCAGCGCGACGACGGCCACGGCCAGCAGCGCCACCAGCCCCCAGGCCGCCCCCGGTCGCCAGAAGCGCGCCAGCAGCCAACCCGCTGCAAGACCCACCCCCAGCGCGATGGCGGCAACCAGCAGGACCCGCGCCTCGCCCATGTCAGGCCGCCCCGTCGCCCAGCCGCGCCGGCAGCGCCTGCGCCCAGCCGCTGATCGTGCCCGCTCCCAGACAGACCACCATGTCGCCCGGCCGGGCCGTTGCCCGCACCAGCGCCAGCAGATCATCCTCGCTGTCGACCGCCTGCGCCGCCCGCCCGCGCGCCGCCATCGCGGCGATCAGCGCCTCTGTGCTGGCGCCGGGAATGGGGTCCTCGCCCGCCGGATAGACCGGCAGCAGGCCCACCGCATCGGCCAAATCGAAGCAGGCCGCGAAGTCGTCGAACAACCGGTGCAGGCGGGAATAGCGATGCGGCTGATGCACCGCGATCACCCGCGCGCCCGGCGCCACCGCCTGGCGGGCCGCGCGCAGGACGGCGGCGATTTCCACCGGGTGATGACCATAATCATCGATCACCGTGATACCGCCGGCCTGCCCCACCTGGGTAAACCGCCGCGACACGCCGCTGAAACCGGCCAGGGCCGCACGGACCGCCGCATCAGAGGCACCGGCATGCAGCGCCACCGCCACCGCCGCCAAAGCGTTGGATACATTGTGCTCGCCCGGCATGGGCAAGCTGCAACTTTCAATAATCCGATCTTTGCCAGCTGTTTTGACCCGAATATCAAAGCTGGCCTTTCCCTTTTCGAATGTCAGACCTTCGGCCGTGATATCGGCGCCGGGCTGCAGCCCATAGGTGACAACGGGCCGGTCCTGTGTGGCGGCGGCAAGGGCGGCGACCTCGGCGTGGTCGGCGCACAGCACCGCCAGACCATAGAACGGCAGGCCCTGCACAAAGCGCCGGAAGGCATCGCGCAGGCGGTCCAGATCGCCCCAATGCTCCATATGCTCGGGGTCGATATTGGTGACGATCGCCACCGTCACCGGCAGCCGGTTGAAGGAGCCGTCGCTTTCATCGGCCTCTACCACCATCCAGTCGCCCGCCCCGGCCCGCGCGTTCGAGCCATAGGCATGGATCACCCCGCCATTGATCACCGTGGGCTCCAGCCCCGCGCCATCCATCAGCGCGGCGACCATGGTGGTGGTGGTGGTCTTGCCATGCGTGCCCGCCACCGCCACCGTCCGCCGCAGCCGCATCAGTTCGGCCAGCATCACGGACCGGTGCACGACCGTCAGCCCCCGCGCGCGGGCGGCCTGCAGTTCGGGGTTGTCAGGCCGTATCGCGGTAGAGATGACGACGGTCGCCGCGTCGCCCAGGTTTTCGGCCGCCTGCGGGGTGGAAACGCGCGCGCCCAGGAACACAAGCCGGTCGGTGATGGCACTGGTCTTCAGGTCAGAGCCCTGCACGCAAAAGCCGTCCTGCAACAGGATCTCGGCAATGCCGGACATGCCGATCCCGCCGATGCCGATGAAATGCACCGGCCCGGCGGAGGCAGGCAACAGACTATGCGGGCGGGGGACGGCAGGTGCCGGCATGGGTTCGGCCTTTCATCTTGGGCGCCGCGGGCGCTTATCCCGCCGGGCCGTCCTTGCCAACCGGCGGCGCCTCATTGCGCGGTTCGGTATCCGCCAGCCCCGCCACCTGCGCGGCCAGATCGGCCAGCCGGGCCGCGGCATCCGGCGCACCCAGCGACAGGGCAGCGCGGGCCATCCCCTCTGCCCCGGCGGCGTTTTCCAGAATGCCGCGGATGTTCCCGGCCAGCGCGGAAGCATCCAGCAGCCGTTCGGGGATCACCACCGCCGCCTGCCCCTCGCCCATGGCGCGGGCATTGGCGGTCTGATGGTCACGCGCGGCGGCGGCAAAGGGGATCAGCACCGCCGGCCGGCCGATCACCGTCAGATCGGCGATGGTGGAGGCCCCGGCCCGCGCGATCACCAGCTGCGCCTCGCCAAAGCGGCGGGGGATATCGTCGAAAAACGCTGCCACCTCGGCGCGCAGCCCGGCTTCGGCATAGGCGGCGGTGACGCGCTCCAAATCCTCTGGCCTGGCCTGATGGGCGATGCGCAACCGCGCGCGCAGCGCGTCGGGCAGCGCGGCCATGGCGGCGGGCACGACATCGGACAGAATGCGCGCGCCCTGGCTGCCGCCCACCACCACCAGGCTCATCGGATAGTCGCCGGGCGGAATATAGGGCGCGCCGGCCTTTGCCCGCACCGCGCCACGCACCGGGTTGCCGGTGTGCTGGCCCACCACCCCGGCCGGCAAGGCGGTGGGCCAGGTGCCACAGGCCACGGCGTGCACGCGGCGGGCGAACAGCTCGTTCACGCGGCCCAGAACACCGTTTTGTTCATGGATCATCCGCGGCACCCGCAACAGCCAGGCCGCGCCCAGCGCCGGGATCGCCGGATAGCCGCCGAACCCGGCCACCAGCGCGGGCGGGTCCAGCAGCATGCCGAAGGCGGCCTTCAGCACGCCCCCCAGCACCCGGAACGGCACCAGGGCGCGCGCCGCCAGCCCGGCCCCGCCACCGCCTGCGCGCGCAAAACTCGCCGAGGGCACAACCCGACGCGCCACCGCATCCGGAAACCCGCCGGCATAGCGCGCGCCGCGGGCATCGGTTGACAGCACCACCCGCCAGCCGCGCGCCAGCAATTCCTCGGCCAGCGCCTGGGCGGGGAACATGTGCCCGCCCGTGCCGCCCGCGGCGATCACCGCCAGCGGCGGCCTGCTGTCACGCGTCCTGCCCATCAGCCGTGGCGCCCCCGCATCAGGATTAGGTCACCAATCTCACCCTGCGGGCGGCTGCGCGTCAAGGCCAGCAGGATGCCGATCATGATCCCCATTGCCACCAGCGAGGACCCGCCATAGCTGACAAAGGGCAGCGTCATCCCCTTTGCGGGCAGCAGACGCACCGCCACGCCCATGTTGATCATCGCCTGCATCGAGAACAGTGCCACGATCCCCGCGCCCGCCAGCCGCACGAAGAGGTCACGCTCGCGCATCAGACGCGTCAGCGCGCGCAGGCAGATCACGGCATAAAGGCCGATGATGAAGACCACCAGCAACAGCCCGTATTCTTCGGCCGCCACGGCGATGATGAAATCGGTATGGGCATCGGGCAGTTGCCATTTCACCTGCCCCTCGCCGACGCCGACACCGAACAGCCCCCCCTCCTGGATGGCCGAAGCCGCATAGCCAAGCTGCGACCGGGCATCGACCTCGGAGGCCAGAAACCCGTCGATGCGGCGGGCGAAATGCTCGGAACCGTTATAGGCGACACTGGCACCGACCAGCACCACCCCGGCCAGCACCATGATCACCAGCATCGAGGCGCCGGAGACGAAATACATCACCCCCCAGGCGAACAGGATCAGCGCGGCCTGGCCGAAATCCGGCTGGATGACCAGCAGGAACACCGCCAGCAGCACCAACGACAGCGACAGGATGCGCCCCGGCGGCCCGTTCGGCTCTTGCCCCGCAGCCAAAAACCAGGCGGCAACGACCGCCAGGCAGGGCTTCAGGAATTCCGAGGGCTGTACGCTGGCGAAACCCAGGCTCAGCCAGCGCGTGGCACCCTTGCCGAAATCGGTGCCGATGAAGGGCAGAAGGATCAGCGTGACCAGCGCGCCCACGCAGCCCAGCACCGCCCAACGGCGGATGGTCACGGGCGACATCATCGACACCACGATCATCACCACCAGCGCCATGCCGCCGAACATCAGCTGACGCTCGAAATAAAAGAACGGTGGCAGGTTGTTGCGCGCGGCCAGGGGCGGCGAGGATGCCAGCGCCAGCAACAGGCCAACCCCCATCAGCAGCATAACGCAGGCAATCGCCCAGCGATCGACCGTGTGCCACCAGCGCGACAAAAGGGGCTCGCCCGGCTGCACCGGGTTTGACCCATGAACCATTTCCGTCATGGCTGACCTGCTCTGACTGCCTCATCCGCCCGTTTGCCGGGTCTGGCGGCATGGTAGCGCCAAACGCGCCGCAATGCCAGCCTCTTGCCGACGCAACAGCCACCCGCACCAGCCCCGCCCCCGCCGCCACCGCAGCCCCGCGCGAAAAGCGGCTTCATCGACTGTCCTCAAATATCCCGGGGGGAGGCGGCGAAGCCGACGGGGGGCAGCGCCCCCCTGCCCGGCCTATCGCCGGCGCAACACCTCGCTGGTATACAGCACCAGCGCCGCCCAGATCAGCGGAAAGGCCACCAGCCGACCCAGACCCATTTCCTCGCCAAAGACGAAAACGGCGATCAGGAAGATGAAGCTGGGCGCGATGTATTGCATCAAGGCGATGGTGGACAGGGTCAACCCCTTGGCGCCATTGGCATAAAGCATCAGCGGCACGGCAGTGACCACCCCGCAGCCCAGCAGCAGCGCGACATCCATCGCCCCGGCACTGGCGAAATGCAGCCCGCCCTGCAGGTGCAGCCAGACCGCCAGGCCCAGCGCAAAGGGCATCAGGATCAGCACCTCCAGCGTGAAGCCCTGGTTCGGCCCCACCGGCAGCGCGCGCTTGAACAGCGCATAGAACCCCCAGGTTACGGTCATGGTCAGCGCCAGTATCGGCAGCCGCCCGGCCTCGATGGTCAGCACCGCCACGGCGATGGCGGCCAGCCCCACCGCCAGCCACTGCCGCAGGCTCAGTCGCTCGCCCAGAAAGAGTGCGCCCAGCAGGATGGAAAACAGCGGGTTGATGTAATAGCCCAGCGCCGCCTCCACCGCCTGGCCGCTCTGGATGGACCAGAAATACGCCCCCCAGTTGACCGAGACCAGCGCCGCGGTGACCGCGGCCATGCCGATCACCCGCGGCGCCCGGAACGCGGCGCGCAGATCGGCCGTGCGGCCCAGCACGAACAGGATCGCCAGCGCCACCGGCACCGACCAGACGATGCGATGGGCCAGCACCTCCAGCACCGGCACATGCTCCAGCGCCTTCAGGTACAGCGGCAGCGCACCCCAGATGGTGTAGGCCGACAGCGCGAACAGAAAACCCCGCCGCGTGTCGCCCGCGCTCATCGGCGACAGCGCCGAGGGGGCAGGTTTGGGGGCTGCGGGCGGTGCTGGCCGGTCGCTCATGGTGCCGCCAGCCCGGCCACGCAGGCCATGAAATCCTCGCCGCGTTTCTCGAAATCCGGGTACTGGTCAAAGCTTGCCGCCGCAGGCGCCAGCAGCACCACCTCGCCCGGCTGCGCCTCGGCCGCGGCGCGGGAAACGGCCGTGGCCATGGTCTCGCAGATCTCATGCGGGGTGTTGCCCAGTTGCAGCGCGAAGGCGCGCGCGGAATGGCCGATCAGATAGGCCTTGGCGACGCCACCCAGATGCGGGGCCAGCGCGGCGATGCCGCCATCCTTGCCCAGCCCGCCGGCGATCCAGCGGATGCCGGTGAAAGCCTGCAGCGCCCTGGCCGCGCTTTCCACATTCGTGGCCTTGGAGTCGTTGACAAAACGCACGCCGCCGATCTCGGTCACCAGCTGGCTGCGATGGGGCAGGCCGGCAAAGCTGGCCAGAGCCGCCTCGATCAGCCGCGGCGCCAGGCCCAGCGCGCGGCATGCGGCCCAGGCGGCGCAGGCGTTCTGGTGGTTATGCGCGCCGGGCAGGCCAGGCATGGCGCGCAGATCGACCGCGGCCACCTGCCGCCCGCCCTGCCATTCCGCCAGAAACCCCTTGCGCGCAAAGACCGACCATCCCGCGCCTTGCAGCTTTTGCCCCGCCGACACGCGGATCACCCGCCGGTCGCCCGGCCCCTCGCCCGTCTGCATGGCAAGGAACTGCCCTTCGGGCTCATCCACACCGATCACCGCGCGGTCCGGCCCGCCCTCGGCAAAGAGGCGCCGCTTGGCCGCGAAATAGCCGCCCATGCCGCCGTGGCGGTCAAGGTGATCAGGGCTCAGGTTGGTGAAGACCGCCACATCCGGGGTCAGGGCGCGCGCCAGATCGGTCTGGTAGCTGGACAGTTCCAGCACCACCACCGCCCCCTCGCCCGGCGGGTCGATGGACAGCACACCGCGCCCGATATTGCCCGCCATCTGCACCGGCACACCGGCGTGGCGCAGGATATGGGCGATCAGCGCGGTGGTGGTGGATTTCCCGTTCGACCCGGTGACGGCCACCACGCGGGGCGGCTGGTCCATCGCCTCCCACCCTGCGCGGCCCAGCGAGCGGAAGAAGAGGCCGATATCGTTGTCCACCGGCACGCCGGCAGCGCAGGCGGCGGCGATGACGGCATGCGGCGCGGGGTAAAGATGCGCGATGCCGGGCGAGACGATCAGCGCCGCCAGCCCGTCCAGCGCACCCGGCCGGGTCAGATCGACGGGGGCGAACCCTGCGCCCTCGGCCCCGGCGCGGGCCTCGGCGCTGTCGTCCCAGGGCACGGGGTCGGCCCCGCCCGCGCGCAATGCCGCGCAGGTGGCCAGGCCCGAACGGCCAAGCCCCAGAACTCCGACGCGGGCACCGGCAAATCCCTGAACGGCAATCATTCCGGCACCCCTCCCGTGACCCGTTGCGCGCCAAAGGCTAGTGCAGATCACGGGCAAGGTGAAGGGCTGCTCGGGGTCTGTTTCAGGCGCTCGGCGTGGCGGGCGCTGCCCCGTCGCCCCCCTTGCGCAAGTCGGGCATCATGAGGGGGCATGCTGGACATACAAAAGGCCCCCGCCGACGGGCGAGAGCCTTTTGTGTAGTCGAAATGGCGCGGTTGACGGGGCTCGAACCCGCGACCCCCGGCGTGACAGGCCGGTACTCTAACCAACTGAGCTACAACCGCGTGAGGGGTCGTCTAAGCAATGCGGGCGGGGCCGTCAATCCCCGGATTTGCTCTCGCCCATCGTTTTTCCCGCGCCGCCCGCCCGAAGCCAGCCGCCCGGTCCGGGCGGCTGGCTTGCGCCGATGCCGGGCAGCGGCTATCTAACACGCTGATCCCGAACCGTGACACCAGAGGCATCATGCGCGCAGAGATTCAGGCCACCGCCGAGGCGATCCGCAAATCGCTGGCCCTGCTGGCGCAGCGCATGGACCGCGAGACCGCGGACCACCGGCTGGAAGAATTCAACGCGATGATCGAGGATCCGGACCTGTGGAACGACCCCGAGCGCGCGCAGAAACTCATGCGCGAGCGCCAGCAACTGATCGACGCGCTGGGCGCGCATGACGGGATCAAGACGGAACTGGCCGACAATCTGGAACTGATCGAGATGGGCGAGGCCGAGGGCGACGCCGAGATCGTGGCCGAGGCCGAGGACGCACTGCGCGCGCTGAAGACCCGCGCGGCGGAAAAGGAGCTGGAGGCGCTGCTGGATGGCGAGGCAGATGCCAACGACACCTATCTGGAGATCAACGCCGGCGCGGGCGGGACGGAAAGCTGCGACTGGGCCTCGATGCTGGCGCGGATGTATGTGCGCTGGGCGGAGAAGAAGGGCTACAAGGTTGAGATGACCGCCGAAAGCGCGGGCGAGGAAGCGGGCATCCGGTCGGCGACCTATCGCGTTTCGGGCCATAACGCCTATGGCTGGCTGAAGTCGGAATCCGGTGTGCACCGGCTGGTACGCATCTCGCCCTACGACAGCGCGGCGCGGCGGCACACCAGCTTTTCCTCGGTCTGGGTCTATCCGGTGGTCGATGACAATATCGAGATCACGGTGCCGGATAATGAGATCCGGATCGATACCTATCGGTCCTCCGGCGCGGGCGGGCAGCATGTGAACACCACCGATTCGGCCGTACGGATCACGCATCTGCCCACCGGCATCGTGGTGACCTCCAGCCAGAAATCGCAGCATCAGAACCGCGCGATCGCCATGCAGGCGCTGAAATCGCGCCTCTATGAACTGGAACTGCGCAAACGGACCGAGGCGATCGAGGCGCAGCACGAGGCCAAGGGCGATGCCGGCTGGGGCAACCAGATCCGATCTTACGTCCTGCAGCCTTACCAGATGGTCAAGGATCTGCGCACGGGGCACGAGACATCGGATACCCAAGGGGTGCTGGACGGCGACCTGGACGGGCTGATGGCCGCGACACTGGCCCTTGATGTGGCGGGCAAAAGCCGGGCCGAGGCGCAAGGAACCGACTGATCAGGCCGACAAGGCCGCAGCGCTTTGGCCGCGGGCCGGACCAAATCGATTGCAGCAATCGATTTGCAAGCGCCTTTCTTCAAGGCGCTTGCTGAGCGCCCCGCTGCCCCTCGCGGGCTTCGGCCAAAGCATTGGGCAACGCCTCGGCCACCCTGTCCAGCGCCGCATCGTCGCCCAGACTGATGCGGATGCAGCGGTCCTGCGGCGCGACGAAGGGCATGCGGATGAACAACCCCCGCGCCAGCATACGCGCCAGCACCGCGCGGGCGAAATCACCGTCCCCTCCGCAATCGATGGTCACGAAATTCGTGGCTGAAGGCAGCGCCCGCAACCCGTTTTCCAGCGCGATCTCACCCAGCCGCACACGCGCCGCTCCGGCCCGCGCGAGCACCGTGCGCAGCCAGTCCTGATCCTGAAACGCCGCCAGCGCCCCGGCCTGCGCCAGCCGGTTCATGCCGAAATGATTGCGCACCTTGTCGAAGGCCGCAATCAGCCCCGGCGCGGCCAGCGCATAGCCAACCCGCGCGCCGGCCAGGCCGTAAGCCTTTGAAAAGGTCCGCATCCGGATCACACGCGGGTCATCGGGGTCGATCACCGGCGCGCAATCGTCCGGCGCGAAATCGATATAGGCCTCGTCCAGCACCAACAGGGTTCCCTCCGGCAGCGCCTCGATCATCTGCTCGATCACCGCGCCGCGGTGATGGCTGCCCATCGGGTTGTCGGGATTGGCCAGGTAGACCAGCTTCGCCCCCACCTGCCGCGCCATCGCCAGCAGCGCCGCCGGGTCCTCGTGATCGCCCAGATAGGGCACTTTGTGCAGCACCCCGCCAAAGCCCGCCACATGATAGTTGAAGGTCGGATAGGCCCCATCCGACGTCACCACCGCATCGCCGGCCCCAACCACCAGCCGCACCAGATAGCCCAAGAGCCCGTCGATCCCCTCTCCCACCACCAGATGCGCAGGCGTGACGCCGTGATGGGCGGCCAGCGCAGCCTTCAGATCATGGCTGGCGCTGTCGCCATACATCCACAGATCGCCGGCCGCCGCCGCCATCGTCTCTACTGCGCGGGGCGAGGGGCCGAAGACGCTTTCATTCGCCCCCAGCCGGGCCAGAAAGGCAGCACCGCGTTCGCGCTCCTGCACTTCGGGGCCGACAAAGGGCACGGTTGCGGGCAAGGACCGGATAAGCGGGGTGTAGCGTGGCGTTTTCATGCCCATATCTCTGACGCAAAGCCACCCCCCGGGCAAGAGCCCCTCCGCAGGCACCAACCGCCCGCCTCGCCCCCTCTTCTGTCTGTAAATACCCGGGGGCGGGGGGAGCCGGCGCAGCCGACGAGGGGCAGCGCCCCCACTGCCGCGCCACTGGCACCCGCCCCGGCAATCGTCTATGCCCGGCCCAGACATACCAGAACCCTCGGACGACCCGATGCGCCCGCCCCCTGCCCTGATCCGCGCTTACATGGCCTTTTCCGCCGTCTCGGCCCCGCTATGGCGGCTTGCGCTGCAAAGCCGCGCCCGGTCGCGCAAGGAAGACCCTGGCCGCCTGACCGAACGTTTCGGCCACCCCGCACAGCCCCGGCCAGAGGGCGAGCTGCTCTGGTTCCATGGCGTCAGCGTCGGCGAAACCGCGGTCCTGCTAACCCTGCTCGACCGTCTGTCGCAGGCCAGGCCGGACACGCATTTCCTGCTTACCTCGATCACCCGCGCGGCCGCCGATGCGCTGGTCAGCCGCGGCCTGCCCCCGCGCGTGATCCATCACTACGCCCCCATCGATTGCCCCGCACCCGTGACCCGCTTTCTGAACCACTGGCGCCCGGATGCGATGGTCCTGTCGGAAATGGATCTCTGGCCGCGCCTGCTGGCCGATACGAAAGCCCGCGGCGTGCCGATGCTGATGCTCAACGCCCATGTCACCGAACGCCGCTATCGCCGCCGCCGACGTTTCGCGGCGGCCAATGGCTGGCTGATGGACCTTTTCGACGCAATCCATGTGCAGGATGCCCGCTCGCGCGATCTGTTCCTGGAGCTGGGCGCACCGGCAGGCAAGATGACGGTCACCGGCCTGCTAAAGGGCGCCTCGGCCCCGCCCGCCGACAAGCCAGAGACCCGCGCGCAGCTTGCCGAACAGATCGGCGCCCGGCCGCTCTGGCTTGCCGCCTCGACCAAGACGGCCGAGGAACCGCAGCTGTTCGAAGCCCATGCACAGGCCCGCGCGGCTCTGCCGGACCTGCTGATGATCG
>SKHK01000271.1 GCA_007117005.1 Paracoccaceae bacterium | reverse complement strand
GGCTGGGCGCGGCCGCCTCGGCAGCTGCGCGCCCGCTGGGCGAGGCGCTGGCCCGCGCCGCCCTGCGCCAGGACGCGGCGATGGAAAGCTGGGGATGCGCGCTGATCCTTCCGGCCGCGCGGGCGGCGTCAGACATCGGCCCGGCGCTGGCCTATGTCCTGCCATTCGGCACCTCTGCCATACGCCATGACATGGGGTTGAGCGTGGCCAAGGGCATGTCGGCCGTGCTGGTGGTCGCACCGGGGATGGAGGCGCCACCGCCGGTAGAACTGGTCGCGGCCTTTCTTGGGCTGACGGCGGCGGAAGCCCGGGTGGCGCTGGCCATCGCCACGGGCCAGAACACCGCCACGGCCGCCGCCAGCCTGGGCATCGGGCCGAACACGATACGCAAACATCTGGCCAACATCTTTACCAAGACCGGATTGCGCGACCGCGCCGCGCTGGCCGCGGCCGTGGCGCGGATGCGCCTGCCTGTATTGCGCTGACTGCGCGCCGATCTACTCCATACGGGTAATGTCCGAGGCTTTTCTTGCAGCTACTCTTCTGCGGGTTCGTACCGATTACCGCCTGAGAGTCGCGCCATGCTGCAGCCGCTTCGTATCCGTCTCGCCCGCCGCAAGCCCTGTCAGCGCGCCCTGATACGCAGCCTGACCCCCGATCACGCCGAGAACCCAGAGAGCATCGACGCGAATTTCGAGAACTGGGTGCGTATGTGGGTCGATTTGCGGCCGGCAGGAAAAAGCGACTGCGGCAAGATCATCGCCTTGCGCGGGGTGTCCTGGGACGGGCAGGCGCTGTGGCTGATCCGCCACGCCGACAAGCGCTTTGGCTATCACGACACCGCGCCCACGCCGCAGGCGGCAATAGCCGAGGCAACCGCTGCCTGGGCAGAACGGCGACGGGTTCGCCGGCACTGGCCAACCGTTCGACGCATCGCGCGCGACCTGGCGCTGGGCCGGCGCCGGATGGAGGTACGGCTGGAAGATGCCCATGCCTCGGCCCTGTGCACCGTGGGAATAGAGGCGTTCCTGCGGCGCATCGGGCTGGGCCGGTACGACCGTGTCTCCGGGCGGATGGCAGCGATGATGATGATTCTGGAACCGCAGGTGGGTTTCGTCATCCTGGCCGCGCATGAACGCGTGAACGGCAGGTTGCCGGACGAACCACCCCCAAGCGATCACAACCGAGGCCTGAGACTGGCCTGAGACTGGCCTGAGGTACTGTCTGACCGCACCGAGGGGGCTCTTCTTGCCGTCATGCCCCCCCGGTGCTACCTGCACGCAACGGCCGCCAAGGCGCGGTGCTGCATGAACAGGGATAGCTTACCGATGGCGCAAGACTACATCATCAAGGATATCGCATTGGCCGATTACGGCCGCAAGGAAATCGCCATCGCCGAGACCGAGATGCCCGGCCTGATGGCCCTGCGCGAAGAATATGGCGCAAGCCAGCCGCTGAAGGGCGCACGCATCGCCGGCAGCCTGCACATGACCATCCAGACCGCGGTGCTGATCGAGACGCTGGTGGCGTTGGGGGCAGAGGTGCGCTGGGCGTCGTGCAACATCTTCTCCACCCAGGACCATGCGGCAGCGGCCATCGCCGCGGGCGGTACCCCGGTCTTTGCCGTCAAGGGCGAGACGCTGGTCGAATACTGGGATTACGCCGACCGAATCTTTCATTTCGAGGGCGGGCCGGCGAACATGATCCTGGATGATGGCGGCGATGCCACGCTCTACATCCTGATGGGCGCGCGGGTGGAAGAAGGCGAGGAAGACCTGATCGCTACCCCCACCAGCGAGGAGGAAGAGGCGCTTTTCGCCCAGATCCGCAAACGCATGGCTGAAACCCCGGGCTGGTTCGTGAAACAGCGCCACGCCATCCGCGGCGTGACCGAGGAAACCACCACCGGCGTGCACCGGCTTTATCAGATGATGGAAAAGGGCCACCTGCCCTTCCCGGCGATCAACGTCAACGACAGCGTCACCAAGTCGAAATTCGACAACAAGTATGGCTGCAAGGAATCGCTGGTCGACGGCATCCGCCGCGCCACCGACACGATGATGGCCGGCAAGGTGGCCGTGGTCTGCGGCTATGGCGATGTCGGCAAGGGCTCGGCCGCATCGCTGCGCGGCGCCGGCGCGCGGGTGAAGGTCACGGAGATCGACCCGATCTGCGCCCTGCAGGCCGCGATGGACGGGTTCGAGGTAACGACGCTGGAAGACGTGGTCGATACCGCAGACATGTTCATCACCACCACCGGCAACAAGGATGTCATCCGCATCGAGCACATGCGCGCGATGAAAGACATGGCGATCGTCGGCAACATCGGCCATTTCGACAATGAAATTCAGGTCGCCGCGCTGAAGAACCACAAATGGACCAATATCAAGGATCAGGTGGACATGATCGAGATGCCCTCGGGCAACCGCATGATCCTGCTGTCCGAGGGGCGGCTTCTGAACCTGGGCAACGCGACCGGGCATCCCAGCTTTGTCATGTCGGCCAGCTTTACCAACCAGGTGCTGGCGCAGATCGAATTGTGGACGCGCGGCGATGCCTATGACAACAAGGTCTTTGTGCTGCCGAAGCATCTGGATGAAAAGGTCGCGCGTCTGCATCTGGGCCGCATCGGCGTCAAGCTGACGGAACTGAGCCCCGAACAGGCCGACTATATCGGCGTGACGCCCGAAGGGCCGTTCAAACCGGAACATTACCGCTACTGACGCCCCCCGCATCATCGCGGTCTTTGCAGCGCCCGGCATTGCGTCCGGGCGCTGCGTGTTTATTGTGCCGCGCGAACGGGGTAACGGCGCAGGGAGGCCGGCATGGAACTGTCGCACAGGATGCAGGTGGTCGAGATCAAGGCGCCCGGCGGGCCCGAAGTGCTGGTCCCGGCCGAACGCGCGATACCGGTGCCGCGCGCGGGCGAAATCATCATCCGTGTGGCCTGGGCCGGCGTGAACCGCCCCGATGCGCTGCAGCGCGCGGGTAACTACGCCCCGCCGCCGGGCGCGTCCGACCTGCCGGGGCTGGAAGTGTCCGGCCATGTCGCCGCCGTCGGCCCCGGCGTGTCCCGCTGGCGCGAGGGCGATGCGGTCTGCGCCCTGACCCCGGGCGGGGGCTATGCCGAATATGTCGCCACCCCCGCCGATCATGCCCTGCCCGTGCCGCAGGGGCTGAGCCTGCATCAGGCGGCCTGTCTGCCAGAGACGTTCTTCACCGTCTGGACCAATGTGTTCGACCGCGGCGGCCTGCAGGCGGGCGAGCGGTTTCTGGTGCATGGCGGCTCGTCCGGCATCGGCACCACGGCGATCCAGCTGGCCGCCGTGCGCGGCGCGCGGGTCTTCGCCACGGCCGGCTCGGCCGAGAAATGCGCTGCCTGCTCGCAGCTGGGCGCCGAACGCGCGATCAATTACCGCGACGAGGATTTCGTGGCGGTGATGAAGGAACAGGGCGGCGCCGATCTGATCCTGGACATGGTGGGCGGCGAGTATCTGCCGCGCAACGTGCAGGCGCTGGCCGATGACGGGCGGCTGGTGCAGATCGCCTTTCTGCAGGGGCCGAAGATAACGCTGAACTTTGCCCAGGTCATGGTGCGGCGGCTGACCATCACCGGCTCGACCCTGCGCCCGCAATCGGACGCCGCAAAGGCCCGCATCGCAGCCGCGCTGGAGACAGAGGTCTGGCCGCTACTGGCATCGGGCCGCGTGGCGCCGGTGATCGACCAGACCTTTCCGCTGGCCCGGGCCGCAGAGGCCCATGCCCGCATGGAAAGCTCTGCCCATATCGGCAAGATCGCGCTGCAGGTCGAAGGGGGGTAAGCGCCCCCGCCCCTGCCCTATCGCACCTTTGCCCCCGCCTTACCTCACCCGCGTCCAGACCGCCTCGCGGCAGACGAACAGCACGCAGCCGGACACGCCCAGCCGGTCGCCGCTCAGTTCCATCCGGGCGTTATAGGTCTGGTCGCGGTCCGGCGCCCAGACCCGGCCGTTGCGGTAGCGCCCGCCGCCGCGCGGCTCCATGTCCCAGATGATCGCCCGACCCACATTGGGCGACGACATCGGCTGGCCGGACGGGTCATGCGCGGCGATCAGCGTACCGCACAACCGGTCGTCGCAGCGGGTGATTTCCACGATCCCGGTGTTCATGTTGTCATCGGGCGCGGTGCGCCACTGGCCCAGCGCCGGATCGCCCAGCGCGGGCGCCGCTGCCAGCGCAAGCAACCCTGCCGCCAGCGCGGCGCGGTGAAATCCTGTCTTCATGATGTCGTCCTCCCCTTTCGCATCATCGCCGCAAGGGGTGATTCGATCAATCCGCCATGAATTGCATCCCCCCGCGCCACCGGCTAAGCGGCGCATAGCAAACGGAGGTGCCGCCATGATCCTGTATCCCGCCATCGACCTGAAGGACGGTCAATGCGTGCGCCTGCTGCGCGGTGACATGGAAAAGGCCACGGTCTTTGGCGAAGATCCCGCCGCCCAGGCCCGCGCCTTTGCCGATCAGGGCGCCGAATGGCTGCATCTGGTCGATCTGAACGGCGCCTTCGCGGGCCGCCCCGTCAATGCCGCGGCGGTCGAGGCGATCCTGGCCACGGTCACCATCCCCTGCCAGCTGGGCGGCGGCATCCGTGACATGGCGACGGTGGAAATGTGGCTGGCAAAGGGGCTTTCGCGGGTGATCCTGGGCACCGTGGCGGTGGAAAACCCCGATCTGGTGCGCCAGGCCGCGCGCGCCTTTCCCGGCCGTGTGGCGGTGGGGATCGATGCACGCGCCGGCCGCGTGGCCACCCGCGGCTGGGCCGATCAGACCGACATGCAGGCGACCGATCTGGCAAAGGCGTTCCAGGACGCGGGCGTGGCGGCGATCATCTATACCGATATCGACCGCGACGGCGCCATGCAGGGGCCGAATGTGGCGGCCACCGCCGATCTGGCCCGCGCCGTGTCGATCCCCGTCATCGCCTCTGGCGGGGTGTCGTCGCTCGATGACCTGCGCGCGCTGCGTGACTGCGGCGCGGCGCTGGACGGCGCCATATCAGGCCGGGCGCTTTATGACGGCAAGATCGATCTGGCACAGGCGCTGGCGCTGCTGAAGGGCTGAAGTGGCGACCAGCAAGCCGGCAGGCGAAATTGTCTGACGATCCGGGTTGACTTCTCTACCCTGCGCGGCCGACACTCTGCGCCGGAGGATGGCGCAGGCATGAGCCGCGCCACAGGACAGTCCACAGGGAGAGGACCCAGCACATGCGCGAAGCCGTCATCGTTTCCACCGCCCGCACGCCCATCGGCAAGGCCTATCGCGGCGCCTTCAACAACACCCAGGCGCAGGCGCTGGGCGGGCATGCGCTGAAACACGCCGCCGCCCGCGCCGGCATCGACGGCGCAGAAATCGACGACGTGATCATGGGCGCGGCGCTGCAGCAGGGCTCGACCGGCGGCAACATCGCCCGGCAGGCGGCGATGAGCGCGGGCTTCCCGGTCAGCGTGGCGGGCATGAGCCTGGACCGGCAATGCGCCTCCGGCCTGATGGCGATTGCCACGGGCGCCAAGCAGATCCTGCATGACGGCATGACCATCGTGGCGGCGGGCGGGCTGGAATCGGTCTCGCTGGTGCAAAATGACAAGATGAACGGCTACCGCGCCCGGGACCCCGAACTGCAGGAACGCGTGCCCGCGCTTTACATGTCGATGCTGGAAACCGCCGAAACGGTGGCCGACCGCTACGGCATCGCGCGCGAGCGGCAGGACGCATACGGCCTGCGGTCCCAGACCCGCAATGGCGAGGCGATGGCCGCGGGCAAGTTCGCCGACGAGATCGTGCCCATCACCACCACCATGATCGTCACCGACAAGGCCACGGGCGAGACCAGCGAGAAGGAAATCACCCTCGCCCAGGACGAAGGCCCCCGCCCCGGCACGCAACTGTCGGACCTGCAGGGGCTGAAGCCTGCCTTCAAGGGCGGTCTGGTGCGCGGCGAGGGGCAGTTCATCACCGCCGGCAACGCCAGCCAGCTTTCGGACGGCGCCGCGGCCGTGGTGCTGATGGAGGCCGGCGAGGCCGCGCGGCGGGGGCTCGCCCCGCTGGGCGCCTATCGCGGCATGCAGGTCGCGGGCTGCGAGCCTGACGAGATGGGCATCGGCCCCGTCTATGCCGTGCCGAAGCTGCTGAAGGCGCATGGCCTGAGCATGGACGATATCGACCTGTGGGAGCTGAACGAGGCCTTCGCCTGCCAGGTGCTGTACTGCCAGGACCGGCTGGGCATCCCGGACGAAAAGCTGAACGTCAACGGCGGCGCCATTTCCATCGGCCATCCCTATGGCATGTCCGGCGCCCGGATGACCGGCCATGTCCTGCTGGAGGGGCGCCGGCGCGGCGCGCGCTATGCGGTGGTCACCATGTGCGTGGGCGGCGGCATGGGCGCGGCGGGCCTGTTCGAGGTGTTTCAATGAGCGGTGCGGGTCTTTTCGATCTGACCGGGCAGGTGGCCGTCATCACCGGCTCCTCGCGCGGGATCGGACAGGCGATTGCCGAACGCATGGCCGAACAGGGCGCGCGGGTGGTGATCTCCTCGCGCAAGGGCGACGCCTGCGAGGCGGTGGCGAAGGGTATCAACGACCGTCATGGCGAAACCCGCGCCATCGCCCTGCCCGCCAACCTGTCGGACAAGGGCAGCCTGGAACGGCTGATCGACGGCACGCTGGCCGAATGGGGGCGGATCGACAGCCTGGTCTGCAACGCCGCCTCTAACCCCTATTACGGGCCGATGGCAGGAATCGAGGATGACGCGTTTCGAAAGATCATGGACAACAACGTCCTGGCCAATCACTGGCTGATCGGCATGGTGGCGCCGGGGATGCGCGAACGCGGCGGCGGGTCGGTGACCATCGTGTCATCGATCGGCGGGTTGAAGGGGTCGGCCGTGATCGGCGCCTACAACATCTCGAAGGCCGCGGACATGCAACTGGCGCGCAACATGGCGGTGGAACTGGGGCCGGACAACATCCGCGTGAACTGCATCGCACCGGGGCTGATCCGCACCGATTTCGCCCGCGCGCTGTGGGAAAACCCCAAGACGCTGAAACATTTCGAGGCCCAGGCCGCGCTGAAACGCATCGGCGAGCCGGACGAGATTGCGGGCGCGGCGGTGTTCCTGGCCGCGCCGGCGGGGCGGTTCACCACCGGTCAGGTGATCGTCTGCGACGGCGGCGCCACCATCACGGGCGGCTGAGCGATGGATGTTGCGGGCAAGGTCTGTGTGGTCACCGGCGGGGCAAAGGGCATCGGCGCGGCGCTGGCGCAGGCCCTGGCGGCAGCCGGGGCGGGGCGCGTGGTGGTAGCCGATCTGGACGGCGAGGGCGCGGCAGCGGTGGCGGCCGATATCGGCGGCGTGGGTCTGGCCTGCGATGTCGCCGACGCGGCCGCACTGGAGGGGCTGATCGACACGGTGGAGCACGATATCGGGTCGATCGACCTGATGTGCTCGAATGCCGGGATCGCCACGGGGTTCGATCTGTCCTTTGCCAATGCCGCCGGCGCCGATGACGCCACCTGGATCCGCGCCTGGGAGGTCAATGTCATGGCCCATATCCGCGCCGCCCGGCTGCTGGTGCCGCGGATGCGGGCGCGCGGTGCCGGGTATTTCCTGAACACGATCTCCGCCGCGGGGCTGCTGAGCCAGATCGGCAGCGCGGTCTATTCGACGACGAAACACGCCGCGCTGGGCTTTGCCGAAAACCTGGCGATCACGCATCGCGACCACGGCATCCGCGTCTCGGCGCTCTGCCCGCAGGGGGTGGATACGCCGATGCTGCGCGCGATGCCCGAGGGGCCGCAATCCGGCGATGGCGTGCTGTCGGCGGAGGCCGTGGCCGCGGCCGCGCTGGCGGGTATCGCGGCCGAGCGGTTTCTGATCCTGCCGCATGAGACGGTGGCGGATTACACGCTGAACCGGGCGCGCGATCATGACCGCTGGATCGGCGGCATGGCCAAGCTGCAGCGGGTCTTGTTCCCGCAAGGATAGGCGCTCCCCGCCCCAGCGCAGGCGGGGGGGGGCAAAGGGGGCGGGGCTTTCAGCGGTGTGCCGCGCCCAGGAAGGCCAGCGCCGCGGCGAGCGCGCCAAGGCTGGCGGCCAACATGGGGATCACGGCAAAGCGCCAGTCGCCGCCGCCCAGCGATACAGCCAGCGCCACCAGCGGGGCACCGGTGAACTGGCCCAGCGCGGAGCCCTGCATCAACATCCCGTTGCCCACGCTGATATGGCGCGGGCCGGGGGCGGCACGGGGCACGGTATTGAACAGGCTGGGCGGTATCAGCCCGCCGGTGAAGGAAAACACCACCGACAGGCCCAGCCGCGCCGGGTCCGGCAGCAGGGGCAGGAAGATCAGCACCGCGCAAGCCCCCATCACCGCGCTGCCTGTCACCACCAGTTGCCGGGCCGAGGCGCCGTGCCGCAGCAGCCAGCCGCCCAACAGGCAGCCCGGCACATTGGCCAGCACCACCAGCGCCGTGACCAGCGCCGCCTGGCGCAGATCGGCACCCAGGCTTTCGGTCTGGAAACTGGGCAGCCAGACCATCAAAGTCACCCATTGAAAGGCATAGAGCCCGAAAAGTAGCGCGATGACCTGCAGGCCGCGCGTGGCCAGCGCCTCGCGCACCAGGGTCAGTGGGCGGGGTGGCGCGGCAGGGTCGGGGGCGCGTCCGCCGGACGGGGCGGGCGCGAAACGCGCCATCTGCCACCCTACCGCCAGCGCGCAGAAAGGTGTCAGCCCCGCGACCGCCCACCACAGCCCGCGCCAGCCCGCCCCGTCCAGCGCCAGCGGCGCGGCCAACATCACCAGCGCCATGCCCAGCGGGGTGTAGACGCTCCACAAGGCCAGCGTGAAGCCCTGATCACGCGCCGCCGAGGCCGCCATGATCAGCACCGGCAGCGAGACCGAGATGGCCACGAAGCCGAACCCCTCCAGCAGCCGGCTGAGCATCAGCACCGGCAGCCCCTGCGCCAGCGCCCCGGTCACGCCCCCGGTCAGCAGGCAGGCAAAGCCCGCCTGCACCAGCCGCGGCCGGCCGATGCGATCGACCAGCCCGCCGAACAGGACCGAGACCGTCATCGCCAGCAGGTTGAACGGCGCCACCACGAAACCCGCCGCCACCAGGCCAAAGCCCAGTTCCGCGCGCATCACGGGCAGCGCCGGCGGCAGTTTGCCCAGATGCACCGCCGCCAGCACCCCGCCCGCCACGAAAACGAGCACCGCCCCCCAGGCAGTGCGCTGTGGCGTCCCGGGTGCCGGGGCGCGGGGGGGCGGGCGCATCAGGGGCGGGCGCCCGCTGCGTCAGCGCCGCCCGGAACGGGTGTCATCTGCGTCGTCGTCTTCGTCACTGTCCGTGTCCTGCCCCTCTGGCAGGTTGAAGAAGCTGTCGGCATCCGAATAGTCGGCGTCGCGGCCCGCCTTTTCGTCTTCGTCCGCCGCGTCGCTGCCACCGGTCAGGGTGAAGTTCTGCAGCCCGGCTATGTTGGACGGCAGTTTCGGCTCCGGCGCCATGTCCAGCGACTGTTCGGTTGAGACCAGCTTGCGCCGCGCGTCGTCATCCATCACGCCGCCCTCGGCCGCCTTTTTCTGCGCAGCCTTCTGCACCTCGGCATCCAGTTCGGACTGTTTGCACAGGCCCAGCGCCACCGGGTCGATGGGCTGGATATTGGCGATGTTCCAATGCGTACGCTCGCGGATCTGCTGGATGGTGGGGTTGGTGGTGCCCACCAGCTTGCGGATCTGGGCATCGGCCAGTTCGGGGTGGAATTTCACCAGCCACAGGATCGAGGCCGGCCGGTCCTGCCGCTTTGACAGGGGCGTATAGCGCGGGCCGCGGCGCTTTTCCTCGCCCTGCGCGGCGGGGTTGTATTTCAGCTTCATCATATAGGCCGTGTCGGCCTCGGCCTTCTTGATCTCGATCTCGTCCAGCTGGTTGTTGGCGACCGGGTCAAACCCCTTGACCCCGGTGGCGACGTCGCCATCGGCGATGCCCTGCACCTCCAGCTCGTGCAGGCCGCAGAAATCGGCGATCTGCTTGAAGCTCAGCGTGGTGTTGTCGACCAGCCAGACCGCGGTCGCCTTTGCCATCAGGGGTTTTGCCATGTCGTCGATCCTTTGCCTTGACCAGTGCCGAGGCCATGGGGCATCGCCCGCCGGGGGAACCGGCCGCGGGCTGGTGCCGCGCATCCTCGATTTCGGGGAATGCAGCGTGTATAAGCGCCCAAAGCCCCGGTGGAAAGAGAAATCATGCCCATGCCGCGCCGTGTGATCGCCTGGATTGCGGCAAGCCTGCTGCTGGTATCAGGCTGCGCGGCGGCGCAGGCCCAGGGCCAGCCGCGCAGCACCGACCCGGCGGGAGTGTTCGACCATTACCTGCTGGCGCTGACCTGGATGCCCAGCTTCTGCGCAATGACCGGCGACGGGCGCGGCGACGCGCGCTGCACGGCCGGGCAACGTCTGGGCTGGCAGGTGCACGGGCTATGGCCGCAGCATGCCGATGGCAGTTGGCCGGAATACTGCCGCAGCCCGCATCGCAACCCCTCGCGGCAAGAGACAGGGCGCCAGGCGGGCCTGTTCGGGGCCTCTGGCGCGGCCTGGCACCAGTGGAACAAGCATGGCACCTGCACCGGCCTGTCACCCGCCGACTATTACGCGCTGACGAGGCTGGCGTGGGAGGGGCTGGTCCTGCCGGAGATCTTTGACGCCGTGACGCGCGATCTGGTGGTGGCGCCGGCGGTGATCGGCGCGGCGGTGATCGAGGCCAACCCCGGCCTGACCGATGACATGCTGCTGGTCACCTGCCGGCGGGACGCGGTCTATGAACTGCGGCTGTGCCTGACGCGCGACCTGCAGCCCCGGCCCTGCGCGCCACAAACGCGGCTGCGGGCCTGCGCGCTGGATGCCGCGCGGCTGCCGGCGCTGCGATAGCGCGACGGGAAAGCCGTGCGCAGCCCGGCCGGGGCGGCGGGTAAGGGTGATCGGGGTCGATACCGGCGCGGGGGCGCCGCCGGTCAATCGCCCTCGGGGTCGGCGGGCGCAGCCTCTGGCGCATCAAAGGCGGTGCCGCTTTCCGCATCCGGCTCGACCAGAACGCCGTTTTCCCAGCGCCCGCTCAGCACCCGGCCTTCGGCCGCATAGCGCAACTGGCCCTGACCCTGGCGCTGGCCATCCACGAATTCCCCCTCGTAGACATCGCCGGTGGCGAAACGCGCCACACCCCGCCCCTCGATCCGGCCTTCGCGCCACTCGCCCTCGTAGACAAAGCCGTCGGCCATCTCCAGCCGGCCCTCGCCGCTGCGCAGACCTTGCGAGAAATTCCCCTCGAAGCGCGTGCCGTCCGGGTAGACCGTGACACCCGGCCCTTCGCGCAGGCCGGCCTCGAACCGGCCCTCGAACACGCGGCCATCGGCAAAGGTCAGCCGCCCCTCGCCATGCGGCTGGCCGGCCAGAAAGGCGCCCTCGTAAATCACGCCATCGCCGAAATCGGCCGTGCCCTGACCCTCCTGCCGGCCCTCGACCCAGTCACCGTCATAGCTGGTGCCATCGACATAGGTGACCATGCCGCGCCCATGCGGCTGGCCATCGCGGAACTGCCCCTCATAGCGCGAGCCGTCGGGGTGGGTCAGCGCGCCGTCCCCATCGATCGCGCCCGCGACCCAGCTGCCGACGAAGACATGACCGTCGGCCGCGGTCAGCCGGCCGCTGCCATGGGGTTGGTCATCCTCGAACGCACCCTCGTAGACCGAGCCATCGGCATAGACCACGCGGCCCAGGCCCTGCAGCATGCCCTGCACGAATTCGCCCTCGCGGCGGTCGCCATTGGCCAGCGTCACCACGCCCGCGCCATGCAGCATCCCATCGGCCCAGTCGCCGTCATAGACGGTGCCATCGGGGCGGGTCAGACGCCCCTCGCCATGGCGTTCGTCATCGACGAAATCACCGATATAGACCGACCCGTCCGGATAGGTCAGCGTGCCGCGCCCCTCGCGCACGCCATGGCGCCATTCGCCCTCGTAACGCAGGCCGCCGGGGCGTTCCATCACGCCCTCGCCATGGGGCTGGCTGTCGTCGAAGGCGCCGGTATAGACAACGCCCGTGGCATAGCGCCAGGTGCCCTGCCCCATGATCCGGCCATCGACCCACTCGCCCTCGTAGGAAGAGCCGTCGCCAAAGACCATGCGGCCCTGCCCGTGCGGAATACCGTCCAGGAACTCGCCTTCATAGACCGAACCGTTGGGGTAGCGGGCGACCCCCTGGCCGGTAATGGCCCCTTCCACCCATTCGCCGGTGTATTCGAACCCGTCGGGCAGGCGATAGGTGCCCTGCCCGTGCTGCAGCCCGTCAAGAAAGGTGCCCTCGTAGATGCCGCCATCGGGGTACTGGCGGGTGATGACCTCGCTCAGCTCGGCGCTGACGGGCGGGGCGGTCAGAAGCAGGGCACCAAGCGCCATGCCGGCGCCAAGGGCGAGGGCGGCGACAGAGTGGCGGCGGGCCGTGGCGGCGTGGGTCATGTCCGGCTTCCTTGCATCATGGTGCGCAGGCGCAAACCCGCGCGCCGAAGGCTAAGGGACCAGCACGCCCATTGGCAAGACCGCTGGCCACCGGCAGGCATGACAAAGACGAAAGGAACGCCGGCCCGGCCAGCGTATCCGCTGCGCCCTGACCGATACGGGGCGCGCGCGGCGCATTGCTGCAAGACCGGGCAGGCCCGGCGAAATCGCCACATGCGTCACGAAATTGCCCGCAACAGGCCTTTTCTTTGCGACATCGCAAGCTTAGACAGGCAGGCGGCGCATCACAATACCTGGAGACCCAGCATGGCTTTGAACACCGATGAGAAGATCCTGATCGAACAGCGCGTGGCGAATGAGGCGAAATCGGCCGGCGTGGCCTATCTGCTGTGGTTCTTCCTCGGCGGTTTCGGCGCGCATCGCTTTTATCTGGGCGCCACCGGCACGGCCGTCGCTCAGCTGCTGCTGTTCATCATCGGCTGGATGACGGTCGTGTTTATCATCGGCGGTTTCCTCCTTCTGGCGTGGGGCATCTGGTGGCTGGTCGACCTGTTCCTGATTTCGGGCATGGTCTCGGCGCAGAAGGAAGCCGCGCGCGCGAAATTCACCAATGAGGCGCTGTACGACCAGCGCTGAGCCGGCAAAACCCGCCGCCTGAAACCGGACAGCGGTCTCAGGCGGTTTGCATTGGCATGCGGACATTGCGGGGCGCGTGACGGCCTTTCAGCGCAGCGCCTGTTCCCCGCGCAGATAGGCGCCGCCGCGGCATGGCCGGGCGGCGCTTTTCTTCATGTCTTGAGACAGCGTGGCCCGTTGTCAGCGCACGTTATCAGCGTCCGGTGATCAGCCGGCGTGGATGCTGGGCGCGGCCAGGGCGCCGAATCCGTAATGGCGCAGCCAGCGCAGGTCGGATTCGAAGAACGCCCGCAGATCCGGGATGCCGTATTTCAGCATCGCCATGCGGTCGATCCCCATGCCGAAGGCAAAGCCCTGCCACTGATCGGGGTCGATCCCGCCGGCGCGCAGCACATTGGGGTGCACCATGCCGGAGCCCAGCACCTCCAGCCAGCCGTCGCCTTCGCCCACGCGCAGCACGCCGCCCTGCCAGCTGCACTGGATATCGACCTCGGCCGAAGGTTCGGTGAAGGGGAAATGGCTGGCGCGGAAACGGGTGCGGACCTTGGTGCCGAAATAGGCGGTAAAGAATTCCTCCAGCACCCATTTCAGATTGGCCATCGTGATGCCGCGATCGATGG
>SKHK01000024.1 GCA_007117005.1 Paracoccaceae bacterium | reverse complement strand
GTGCGGGGGTGGCCGCGGCGGTCCGGGCCGGGGTGGCCGCATCCGGCGCGGGCACATCGGCGGTATCGGTGTCATCGGCGCGGCCCGGGGCAGCAGGGGCGGCAGGGGCCGGTGTATCGGCGCCGTCTGCCAGGCTGGGGGTCAGACTGGGGGTCAGCCCGCAGACCGGCTGACGGTCCGGGTCCAGCCGCGGCACCCAGCGGGTCTGGCCGTTGATCGCCGCCCGCGCGAAGGCGCAGCCCGCGCTGTCGATGAATTGCGCGCCGGTGAAATCCGCCGGCGGGGTCTCTGCCGGCCCATTCGACTGCGCGCCCGCAGCACCCGCCATCACCCCCAGGGCCAAGCCGAGCACAGGCCCAAGGAACGGCCCGCTCGCCCGCAGCCCGTTGGCACCGATCAGGCGCCTCGGCGCCGCGCATTTCATCGTCATCTCTTTACCCCCCCAGGCAGATCACCCGGTAAACCTGCACGCTTGCCGTGACAGGGTAAAGCCCCAAGACGCGCACCAGGACCGTGCATCCGGTCAGGCGGTGCCGAACAGCCTGTCCCCGGCATCGCCCAGCCCCGGCACGATATAGCCACGCGCATCCAGCCGGTCGTCCAGCGCCGCGGTCACGATGCGCAAGGCAGGATGCGCCGCCTGCAGACGTGCCACGCCCTCTGGCGCGGCAAGCAGACAGGCCATCACGATATCCCGCCCGCCCGCCTGTTTGATCAGGTCCACAGCCGCAGCGGCCGAATTGCCCGTGGCCAGCATCGGATCGACCAGCACCACGCGCCGCGCGCCCAGATCGGCGGGCAGCTTGCAGTAGTATTGCACGGGCTGCAGCGTCGCCTCGTCCCGGTAAAGCCCGATGAACCCCACGCGCGCCATCGGCATCACCGTCAGCATACCGTCCAGGAATCCGTTGCCCGCGCGCAGGATCGACACCAGCGCCGGGTTACGCCCGGCCAGCACCGGCGCCTGCATCGGGCACAGCGGGGTCTCGATGGGGCGGTCGATCAGCGGCAGGTCGCGCGTGACGTCATGGGCCAGCAGCATCGCGATCTCGCCCGCCAACTGGCGAAACAGCGCCGTGGGCGTGGTCTTGTCGCGCATCAGGCTCAGCTTGTGCTGCACCAGCGGGTGGATGACGATCTGCAGCGTGTCGTTCATGCCCGCCCCTTTCATCCCTCCGTCAGCCGGGCCAGGATGCCCGCGCGCGTGGGCGCATCACAAAAGGCCGCCTGCGCCGCCGTTTCGTTGATGGCGCGGAAATCGGCCTCTGTCCAGCCGAAGGCGCGGGCCATCGCCTCGTATTCGGCGCACAAGCTGGTGCGGAAGAAGGGCGGGTCATCGGTGGACAGCGTGACGCGCACATGCCGGTCACGCAGCCGCGCCACGGGATGCGCGGCGATCGACGGATAAAGGCCCAGCGCGACATTCGAGCCCGGGCAAAGCTCCAGCACGGTGCCGCGCTCTGCCAGATCATCGACCAGCGCGGGGTCCTGAATGGCGTGCACGCCGTGGCCGATGCGGGACACGCGCCACAGGTCCAGCGCCGTGCGCACCGCCTGCGGTCCCGCCCATTCGCCGGCATGCGCGGTCAGGCCCAGCCCGGCCTCGCGCGCGCAGTCGAAACCCCAGGTGAAATCCCGCGCCTGCCCGGCGTTCTCATCCCCCGCGATGCCGAAGCCGGTGATGAAACCGCCGGCCGTCTCTGCCGCGCACAGCGCCGCGCGCCGGGCGACCTGCGGGCCCAGCTGGCGCACAGTGGTGACGATGCCGCGAAGGGTGATGCCCAGGTCGGCCTGAGCCTGTTGCGCGGCCTCGGCGATGGCCGCGCAATGCTCGCGCCAGGCGGGCAGATCGCCGCCCCCGCAGAAATCCGGCGACAGGAAAAACTCGGCATAGATCACCCCGTCCGCGGCGCGCTCTTCGGCCACGGCCAGGGTCAGGCGGCGAAAATCTTCCGGCTGCTGCAAGGGCAGGCAGGCGGCCGCATAGACGCGCAGGAAATCGGCGAACCCGTCAAAGCGATAGCCGCCCCGGTCATCGAAGATGCCGGCGATGTCGATGCCCCGCGCGCGGGCCAGATCACGGATGAAGGCCGGCGGGGCGGCGCCCTCCAGATGCAGGTGCAATTCGACCTTTGGCAGGGCAGGGTCGATACGGTCTGGCATGGCAGGTTCCCGGGCTGACACCCCCCGCCATGCCAGCCGCGCGCCCCCATGGCAAGCCGCTTGACAGGCCCCGCCCCGCCCGCCATGGCTTTGCGCATGCTGGATCTTCGCCCCGTGCTGCATGTGATCGGCTTGCTGCTTGCCGCGCTGGGGCTGTTCATGCTGCTGCCCGCCGCGGTGGACTGGCTGCAGGGCGATGAAAGCTGGCCCATCCTGCTGCGCGCGGGTTTCGTCACGGTGCTGGCCGGGGCGCTGCTGGCGCTGGCGACGGCCAATACCCGCTCTGACGCGCTGACCGTCCGGCAGTCCTTTCTGCTGACCACGCTGACCTGGACCGTGCTGCCGGCCTTTGGCGCGCTGCCCTTCATGCTGGGGCCAGAGGGGCGCAGCCTGACCGACGCCGCGTTCGAGGCGATGTCCGGCATGACCACCACCGGCACCACCATCCTGACGGGCCTAGATGACATGGCGGTGGGGCTGCTCTTGTGGCGGTCGATCCTGCAATGGCTGGGGGGGCTGGGCATCATCATCGTGGCGCTGGTCTTCCTGCCGGTGATGCGGGTCGGCGGCATGCAGCATTTCCGGTCCGAGGGCTTTGACACGATGGGCAAGGTGCTGCCCCGGGTGCGCGACATCTCGATGATGCTGATCGAGATATACCTGGGCCTGACGATCATCGCCGCGCTGGCCTACGCGGCCGCCGGGATGGGCGCCTTCGACGCGATCAACCATGCGCTGACCACCATCGCCACGGGCGGCTATTCCACGCGCGACGCCTCGATGGCGGCTTTCGGCCCGGCGGCGCAGTATACAGGCGTGGCGCTGATGTGGCTGTCCGGCCTGCCCTTCATCCGCTACATCCAGCTGGTCGGCGGCCAGCCCATGCCATTGCTGCGTGACGTGCAGGTGCGCGCCTATTTCCGCTGGACGCTCTATGCCATCGGCTTGATCGTGGTCTGGCGGGTGGTCACGGGCAACGACCCGCTGGAAACCGTGATCCGCGAGAGCGCCTTCAACACCGTGTCGCTGTTTTCCGGCACCGGCTATGGCTCGGCGGATGTGTCCGACTGGGGCGATTTCGCGCTTTTGGTGGTGTTCATCTGCGGGGTGGTGGGGGCCTGCACGGCCTCGACCGGCTGCGCGCTGAAGATCTTCCGCTTTCTGGTGCTGATCGAAGCGCTGAAGGCGCAGCTACGCCAGCTGGTGCAACCCAACCGGGTCGTGATCCTGCATCTGGGCGGCAAGCGGCTGGAGGATGACGTGATCGCCTCTGTCATCGTGCTGTTCACCGCCTTCATGCTGGGCTTCGGCGTGCTGGCGGTGCTGTTGTCGCTGACCGGGCTGGAGATGCGCACGGCGATCACCGCGGCCTGGACGGCGATCTTCAACATCGGGCCGGTCTTTGGCCATGGCGTGGGCGACAGCGGCGCGGTCGATGCCTTTCCGGTGGCGGCAAAATGGCTGATGATCGCCGGCATGCTGCTGGGCCGGCTGGAAATGGTGGCGGTGCTGGTGCTGCTGCTGCCGCGTTTCTGGCGCGGGTGACGCGATGGAATGGCAGGGCGAGGCGATCTGCCTGCACAGCCGCCGCCACGGCGAAAGCGCGGCGATCATCGAGGTGCTGACACCCGCGCGGGGCCGCCACGCAGGCGTGGTGCGCGGCGGGGGCGGGCGGCGCATGGCGCCGGTGCTGCAGCC
>SKHK01000071.1 GCA_007117005.1 Paracoccaceae bacterium | reverse complement strand
CGCGCCGGACCGCCGCGGCCGGGGGCTGCATCCTTGCCGGGCGGCGTGAACCGTTTCGAGGTGTCACGCGCATCCACCACGGGTGCCGCCGGCCGCGCGGCCGGCGCCTTGTCGGCCCAGCGCGCCGGGCTGCGGTCAGCCGGCGGGCGCCCGGGGCGATCATCCCGGGTCTTGCCCCCGAACGGTTTACCGCCGGCCGGTTTCCCGCGTGGTGCCTTTGCCGGGAACGGCTTGCCGCCTTCGGGCTTGCTGCCCTCAAACTTGCCGCCGTCGCGTTTCGAATACGCGGCATTGCGCTGTGCTGGCTTGCCGTCACGCCGCGGCGCATCGCCATCGCCGCCGCGCCGTTTGTCGCCCGGTGCCGCGAACTTTGCCGCGCGCGGCGCTTTCGGCTTGCCCCCGCCGGCGAGGGGGGCCTTTCGCCCGGCCTCGCCCCGCGGAGGGGCGGCAGGGGTCGGCTTTGCCGGGGCGCTGTCTGCGGCTTTGCCGGCCGGCGCGCCGCCATCGCGCAGCTTATCCGGCCTGTTTCGCGCATCCCCCGCTGCGCCCCCTGCATCCCTTTCTCGCCGCGGAGCGCGTTCGGGCCGCTCAGGCCGCGTCGGGCGCGCGGGTGCGGCGCTCAGGTCCGGCGCACCGTCCAGCACGCGCACGGTGATCCCGTCCTCCAACGCGCCGCCCTCGCCTAGCCGGTCCATGAACCCGGTCAGCGCGGGCTCGGCGATCTCGACATAGCTTTCGGCCCCCTGCACGCGGATCGCGCCGATGGCGGCGCGGTCCAGCCCGCCCGAGCGGCAGAGCATCGGCAGGATCCAGCGCGCCTCGGCCCGTTGTCCCGTGCCCACCGACAACGCCACCCAGGCAGACGGCCCAAAGGCGCGGCGCTCGCGCTTCGGTGCCGGGGCATCGGGGGGCAGCAGGTCTTCGGGCGCGGCATGGCGGGCCTGATGCAGCCGCAGGAACCCGGCGGCCACCTCTTCGGGGCTGCGCAGGGCCAGCAGGCGGGCGGCAAAGGCGCGCGCGTCATCGCTGATCGGCTCGTCCCAGGCGGGGTCGGCCAGCAGGCGTTCCTCGTCGCGCGCCATGATCTCCTCGACCGAGGGTGCGGCGATCCATTCGGCGCTGATCTTGGCCCATTTCAGCAGGTTCTCGGCCCGGCGCAGACCCTTGGGCGGCACGATCAGCGCCGAAATCCCCTTGCGCCCCGCCCGCCCCGTGCGGCCAGAGCGGTGCAACAGCCCCTCGGTGTTCGAGGGCAGATCGGCATGGATGACCAGATTGAGCCGTGGCAGGTCGATGCCCCGTGCGGCCACATCGGTCGCCACACAGACCCGCGCGCGCCCGTCGCGCATGGTCTGCAGCGCATGGGTGCGTTCGGCTTGGCTAAGCTCGCCCGACAAGCTGACCACCGAGAGGCCGCGATTGGCCAGCCGGGTGGTCAGATGGGCGACCATGGCGCGGGTGTTGGCAAAGACGATGGCCGCCTGATCGTCATGAAAGCGCAGCAGGTTGAAGATGGCATTGTCCACATCCGGCGCGGCCACGCGCACGGCCTGATAGGCGATATCGGCGTGCTGGCTGGCCCCGCCCAGCGTGCTGATGCGCCGCGCGTCGCGCTGGTAATCCTGCGCCAGTTTCGCGATCACCGGCGACACGGTGGCCGAGAACATCAGCGTGCGACGGCCCGCCGGGGCCTCGCCCAGGATGAATTCCAGATCCTCGCGGAAACCCATGTCCAGCATCTCGTCGGCCTCGTCCAGAACGACGGCGCGCAGGGTGCTGAGATCCAGCGCGCCGCGTTCCAGATGGTCGCGCAACCGGCCCGGCGTGCCGACGACGATATGCGCGCCGCGTTCCAGCGCGCGGCGTTCGGTGCGCATGTCCATCCCGCCGACACAGGAAATGACCTGCGCGCCGGTCTGCGCGTAAAGCCAGGCAAGCTCGCGCATCACCTGCGCGGCCAGTTCGCGGGTGGGCGCTATGACCAGCCCCAGCGGCGCGTCGGCCGCGCCAAAGGTCTCTGCCCCGGCCAGCAGCGTCGGCGCGATGGCCAGGCCGAAGCCCACCGTCTTGCCGGACCCGGTCTGGGCCGAGACCAGCAGGTCCTCGTCAACCAGTTCGGGCGCGATGACGGCCTCTTGCACGGGGGTCAGCGTGTCATAACCGCGCCCGGTGAGGGCGGCGACAAGGGTGGGAATCATGATCAGGGTATCCATCGGAAAGGCGGGCCGGGGCATTCAGTCGCCCTGCGCATGCGCCAAGGCAGGCTGCACGCTGGTTCACGGGCTCCATACGGCCTGTCGATGCCGAAGTATACAAGAAAAACCTCACCCGCCGCGCAACCGGTCGCACGCGCGCAGACGTCAGGGCCAGGCGCCTTTTGTGCCGCCGGGCAGGGGTCAGTCGCCGCCTGCCGCCGCATCCCCCAACGACCGGAAGGCGCGATCCCAGTAGACACAGGCCCCGCTGTCTGCCAGCCCGCGATGCACCGCCAGAACCTCGCAGAAGAGGACGTCATGGGTGCCCATCTGCTGGCGCTGCATGATGCGGGTTTCAAAGGCGACCAGCGCATTTTCCAGCACCGGCACCCCGGTCACGCCGTCGAGCCAGGCGCCGGCGGCGAAACGGTCAGCCATCGGCGTCCGCCCGCCGAACAATTGCGCCAGACCCGCCTGCGCGGCGCTGAGCGTGTTGACGCAAAGCCTGTCCGCCGCGGCGAATTCCGCCGCCGCGCTGGAGCCGTTGTTCAGGCAGACCAGCAACGTCGGCGGCTCGGCGCAGACGCTGCAAACGGCCGTCGCCGTGAACCCCGCCGGCCCCGACGGCCCCTGCGTGGAGACCACGTTCACGGCCCCCGCCAGCAACGCCATGCCGGCCTTGAACTGCTCTGGCCCAACAGGCGCTACGGGGGGTGTGACGGGGGACGAGGCCATGTCAGACAACGCGGCAGACCTGATCAAAGTCCAGTTTCGGCAGGCGGTCGAACAGCGCCTCGGCATCGCCATAGCCGATATTGACCAGGAAATTCGCTTCCCAGCCGTCTTCGGCCAGAAACGCCTCTGTCACCTTGTCCTTGTCAAAGCCGGACATCGGCCCGGTATCCAGACCCAGCGCACGCGCGCCCATGATCAGCCACGCCCCTTGCAGCGTACCGTTGCGAAAGGCGGTTTCGCGCGCGGCCGCTTCCGAACCGGTGAACCACGACCTTGCATCCGTGTGCGGGAAAAGCTCTGGCAGGTGGTCATAGAATTTCGGATCATGCGCCACGATGACAGTCAGCGGCGCGGACATGGTCTTGTCCAGGTTGCCCGAGGACAGGGCCGGGCGCAACTTTTCCTTGCCCGCCTCGCTGCGCACGAAGACAAAACGCGCCGGCGAGCAGTTGGCCGAGGTCGGACCCATCTTCAGCAGGTCATAGAGCTTGCGCTCGGTCTCTGCCGGGATCGGCTTGTCCAACCAGGCGTTGTGGGTGCGCGCCTCGGTGAAAAGCTTGGCCAGCGCCGCCGGATCGAGGGCATCGGTGAAAGATTTGATCTGAAGGTTCATGCGTATGTCCTGTCTTTCTTACGTTAGCTCACTTCTCATATCGTTTGCAAATGCAGCATTTCCAGCACCGAGCAGGGATTATCGCCCTGCGCTGACGCACAGGCCGTGCGCGACAGCGCTTCACAGGCACCCGCGCGCGGGATAGAAGGATGGGCAGACGAAAGAGGCGCAAGACGTGGCAGCAAAGGATACCTCGGGTTCCGTTTCCGGGCGGGCTGGCGGCGCGGCGGGAAAAGTCGCGGGCAGCATCGCCGTGCGGGCCATGCCGATGCTGTGCGCCCTTGCGCTGTCAGCCTGCGCCACCGGGCCTGACGCAGAGCTGCCGGCGCTGCTGGATAGCGGGCAGATAGCGGCGCTGCAGGCGATGACGGCGGCACCGGGGCGGGCCGAGGGCGTCGCGCTGACCGACGGG
>SKHK01000075.1 GCA_007117005.1 Paracoccaceae bacterium | reverse complement strand
GCGCGAAACGCGCGCAAAGGAAGTAGGCGCGAAACGCGCGCAGCCACGATGCCCCCGCAACGCGCGCGCGCGCCCACCAGGCCAGCACGACCCCGGCAGGAAAACTCGCCCCTTGGCGCGCGGTGGCATCGGTGTCTATAACGCCGGGCACGCCCAAAGCGCCGGACGCCCGCGATGACCCTTGCCAGCCTGCCCGAAAAGACCTTGTTTCTTTACAATGCCCGCCTTATCGACCCCGAGGGCGGGACGGATGCGCCCGGCACGCTGACCGTGCAGGGCGGGCACATCGTGGCGCGCGACACGGCCGCACCCGATGGTGCCGAACAGGTTGATTGCGGCGGCAAATGCCTGGCGCCCGGGCTGATCGACTGGGGCGTGCATCTGGGCGAGCCCGGCGGACGGCACAAGGAAAGCTTCCGTTCCGCCGGGTTGGCGGCAGCGGCGGGCGGGGTGACCACGCTGATCGCCCGGCCCGATACCGACCCGGCCATCGATACCCCCGAGGTGCTGGAGTTTGTCCGCCGCCGTGCCCAGGCCGAAACGCCGGTGCGCATCCATCACATGGCCGCGCTGACCCGTGCGCGGCAGGGGCGCGAGATGGTGGAGATCGGCTTTCTGATGGATGCCGGCGCGCTGGCCTTTACCGATGCCGACCACGTTTCGCGCGACACGCGCGTGCTGTCGCGCTGCATGACCTATGCGCGCAGCCTGGGCGCGCTGGTCGTGGGCCACCCGCAAGAGCCGGGTCTCAGCGCCGGGGCGGCGGCGACCTCGGGCAAGTTCGCCAGCCTGCGCGGGCTGCCCGCGGTCTCGCCCATGGCCGAACGCATGGGCCTGGACCGCGATATCGGCCTGGTGGAAATGACCGGCGTGCGCTACCACGCCGACCAGATCACGACCATGCGCAGCCTGCCGGCGCTGGAACGGGCAAAGGGCAACGGCTTCGACATCACCGCGGGCGTGTCGATCCATCACCTGACGCTGAACGAATTCGATGTCGGCGACTATCGGACCTTTTTCAAGCTGACCCCGCCGCTGCGGGCCGAGGATGACCGGCTGGCGATGGTGCAGGCGGTGGCCGACGGGCTGATCGACGTGATCGGGTCCTTTCATACGCCGCAGGACGAGGAAGCGAAACGCCTGCCCTTCGAGGAGGCCGCGCCAGGCGCGGTGGGCTTGCAGACGCTGCTGCCCGCGGCGATGCGGCTTTATCATGCCGGTGCGCTGAGCCTGCCGCAGCTGTGGCGCGCGATGGCGCTGAACCCGGCGCGGCGGCTGGGCCTGCCCGGCGGGCGGCTGGCACCGGGCGCGCCGGCCGATCTGGTGCTGTTCGACCCCGATGCCCCCTTTGTGCTGGACCGGTTCACGCTGTTGTCGAAATCAAAGAACACCCCCTTTGACGGCGCCCGGATGGAAGGGCGGGTGCTGGGTACCTGGGTCGCCGGGGTGCCGGTCTACGTGCGAGAGACCGCATGAGCCTGCTGCCGGAGCTGACCACCGCGCCGCTGATGCTGCTGGCGGTGGCGCTGGGTGCCTATCTGCTGGGCTCGGTGCCTTTCGGGCTGGTGATCACCCGGGCGCTGGGCCTGGGCGATCTGCGCGCCATCGGGTCGGGCAATATCGGGGCGACGAATGTGCTGCGCACCGGGCACCGGGGGGCGGCGCTGGCCACGCTGGTGCTCGATGCGGGCAAGGGCGGGGTGGCGGTGCTGGCTGCAAGGGTTGCGCTGGGCGAGGATGCCGCGCAACTGGCCGCGGCGGCGGCATTCATGGGCCATCTTTTCCCGGTCTGGCTGGGCTTTCGCGGCGGCAAGGGGGTGGCGACCTATCTGGGCACGCTGATCGTGCTGGCCTGGCCCGCGGGCCTGCTGGCCTGCGCGACCTGGGTGGCGGTGGCGGCGGCCTTTCGCATCTCGTCGCTTTCGGCGCTGGTGGCGGCGGCCTCGGCGCCGCTGTGGCTGTTCCTGACCGGCGCGGCGCAGGCGGTCGTGCTGGGCGTGGTGCTGGCCGCGATGGTATGGGAGCGGCACCGCGCGAATATCGGGCGGCTGATCGCCGGGACCGAGCCCCGGATCGGAGGGAAGCGGTAACCGGGCAAAGGGGAGGCGCTGCCCCCCGTCGCCTGCCGGCTCATTGGGCTCCGCCCGTTCCTTCGTTGAAATCGCGCCACTGGCGCGATTTCCGGGCGCTCGGAACCCCCCGGAGTATTTCAGGCAAGATGAAGGGGCGCGGGATTTCGCTTATGGCGGCGGAGGCCGGGCTTTGATATCAAAAGCGCCAAGGCGGCAACAGACCGGGAGGCAGGGCATGGCACAGGCAAATCCGCGCGAGAGCGTTCAGTATGTGGTCGAGGGCGGGCACCGGCTGCATGGGGCCATTGCGCCCAGCGGCAACAAGAACGCCGCCCTGCCCATTGTCGCCGCCGCGCTGCTTACCGATCAGCGGGTGGAGCTGCACAATGTGCCGCGCATCCGCGATGTCGAGGCGCTGGTCGAACTGATCGCCTCGGTCGGGGCACGGACGCGCTGGCTGGACCGGAACACGCTGGAAATTCACGCCGAGACCCTGCGCCCGGCCGAACTGGACCCTGATCTGTGCGCCCGCATCCGGGCGTCGATCCTGCTGGCCGGGCCGATGCTGGCGCGCTGCGGCACGGTGGACCTGCCCCCGCCCGGCGGCGACGTGATCGGCCGGCGGCGGGTGGACACGCATTTCCTGGCGCTGAAGCAACTGGGCGCCGAGATCACCACCGACAGCGTTTACCGCTTTCGCGCCGAGGGGTTGCGCGGGGCGGATGTGTTTCTGGACGAGCCCTCGGTCACCGCGACCGAAAACGCGTTATGCGCCGCCGTCTGCGCCGAAGGGGTGACGGTGCTGCGCAACTGCGCATCCGAGCCGCATGTGCAGGACCTGGCGCATTTCCTGATGGCGATGGGTGCGCGGATCGACGGCGTGGGCACCAACTGCATGACCATCCATGGCGGGTTGCCGCTGGGGGGCTGCACGCATCGCATCGGGCCGGATCATATCGAGGTGGGCTCGCTGATCGGACTGGCGGCGGTCACGGGGTCCGATCTGACCATCACCGGGGCCGGGGTGGCGCATCTGCGCTCGACCCTGATGAATTTCGAGCGGCTGGGCATTCGCTGCGAGATCACGGGCGACGACCTGCGCATCCCGCCGGATCAGGAGATGCGGGTGCAGGCCGATTTCGGCGGGCATATTCCGGTGATCGCCGACCAGCCCTGGCCGGCCTTTCCCGCCGACACGATGTCGATTGCCATTGTCACCGCCACGCAATGCGAGGGCGTGGTGATGATGTTCGAAAAAATGTTCGAATCGCGCATGTTCTTTGTCGACAAGCTGATCGCGATGGGCGCGCGGATCGTCCTTTGCGACCCGCATCGCGCCATCGTCGCCGGCCCGTCACGGCTGCGCGGCGCGCGGGTGGAAAGCCCCGACATTCGCGCCGGTATGGCAATGCTGATCGCCGCACTGTGCGCCGAGGGCACCAGCACCATCAACAATGCCCAACAGATCGAGCGCGGCTATGAGCGCATCGACGAGCGGCTGAATGCCCTGGGCGCGCGGATCAGGCGCGTGCCTGCGCGCGCATAGCGGCAGGGCGGGGCGGCAGGGCAAGGCGGCGGCAGGATCAGACCCCCACGCCGGGCCCCTCGCACAGCAGGGGCTGGTTGCTCTGTTCGACCTCCACCAGTTCGGTCGACGGCCCGTCTGGCCCGATGAACACGGCCCGCAGGCCGGTTTCGGTCTCGTAGAATTCCCAGCACTGCTCTTCGGGGAAATTGTCATAGGCGAAGCAGATCATGCTGTCGCGCGGGTACCAGACGCCTTCCTCGCATTCCTGGCCGATGAAGGCCCAGAGCACCCGCCGCCCGGGCAGATACTGTTCGATCCCGTAGGGCTGGCCCTGTGAATTGAAGCTCAGCGTGCGGCCCTGGGTGTAGCGCTCGAAGGTCTCGGCATCCATGGGGGTGTCGGCCTGCGCAGGCAGCGAGAACGCCAGCGTCACCAGAAGGGTGGCAAGGCGTGGCAGCGACAAGGCGGGATAGGGCATCGGGCTCTCCTGCAGAACGGGCCGACAGGTTGCCAGAGGCCGCGCTTTCTGGCCAGTCCGCTTTGCCCCCTTCCGCCGGAAACCGTCCCTTCTGCTCAGCCCGGCTGCGTTGCCGCCTCGAAAGCGTCCAGCCGCGGATGCACCAGGCGGCGCCACAGCGGCGGGATCAGCGCGATCACCACCATCGCCGCCACCGAGAACGGGTGCACGGGCGCCGTCGGGCGGTCCCGCAGCGCCGGATAGGCGCGGTAGGGGTGGGCGTGATGGTCGGCATGGCGCCCGGCATTGAACATCATCACCGCGGTAAAGGCGCCGGGGGTGTCCCAGCTATGCGCGGGGGTGACGGGTTCCCATTTGCCGTCGGGCCTCTTGCGGCGGTGCAACCCGTAATGCTGCACATAATCCGCGCCAAGCATCTGGCTGGCGGCATAGAAGGCCAGCAGAACCCACACCACCAGCCCCGCCAGCCCCTGCCACAGGAAGGCCGCCAGCGCAAAGGCCAGCGCACCCCCGATGTAAAAGGCAAAGGGCGTGGGAAAGCCGTAGCCGCGCCGCCAGCTTTCGGCATGCCAGGCGCGCAGGAAGGACCGCCACCAGGTCTCCGGCACGAAGCCGTAGATGGTGCGCCCCTTGGCGGGCGTGTTGGGGTCACGCGGGGTGGCGACATGGACATGGTGGATCAGCTTGTGCGCCGAGGCATGGTGGCCAAAGGCACAGAGCGTGAAATAGGCCTTCCCCAGCCAGACCGCCCAGCGGTGGCGGCGGTGGATCAGGTCATGCGCGGCGACCATGCCCACCTGCCCCAGGATCAGCCCGAAGGCAAAGAAGGTGACGATCCATTGCAGGCCGAAGGCCATGTTGGCCAGCACCCAGACCGCCATCGCCATCAAGGGAAACAGCACCAGCGCCAGCACGGCGGTCAGGGTCAGGCCGCTGTCCGGGCCTTCGCCCGTCACGGGTTCCGGCGCCTCGGGGATCAGACGATCCATCGCCGGGGCCAGCAGGATCATCCACAGCAGCGCCGGCCAGAACCACAGCGGGTCATGAAAGCTGCCAAGGCTCAGCAGAGCCACGGGGGTCAGGCACAAAAGCGCTGTCAGCAGCCCGCCGACGTGGTGCCTCATGTCCCGGCTGATGGCCTGTGCGACGCTCATTGCCCTAACCTCGGTTGTTTTCACCCTGCCATGGTCGCAGTGATCTTTCCATATTCCTTCGGCTGCATTAGGGCAGGAAGGTGACAAATCGACGCTGAAAAGAGGCATCTGCCATGTCATTCCTGCGCAAGATGCGCGAGCGCATGTTCCGGTCGTCCTCGAAACTGGACGAGGGGCTGGAGGCGCTGGTCGATGCCGCACCCGAGGCCGGAGCGCCAGGCGCGGCCCCTGACCCGCCCCCCGCGCCGCCAGCGGCCCCGGCGGCCCCTGCCCCTGCAGCCCCCGATCAGGCGCCGGATCCCGCCGCGAAACCCGGCTTCTTCGCCCGCCTGACCGGGCGCGCCGATACAGCCCCGCGCCGGGTACTGGACGATGCCATGCTGGAGGATCTGGAAGACCTGCTCATCCAGGCCGATATGGGCGTGGAAACCGCGCTTTCCATCACTGCCGCGCTCGCCGAAGGGCACAGGGGGCGGCGCCTGACCACGGCCGAGATCAAGGCCCTGCTGGCCGCCGAGATCGCGCGCATCCTGACGCCCGTGGCCAAACCCTTGCCGATCTATGCCAAACGCCCGCAGGTGGTGCTGGTGGTCGGCGTGAACGGGGCGGGCAAGACCACCACCATCGGCAAGCTGGCCTCGCAGTTCCGCGCGGCGGGCAAGTCGGTGATCATCGCCGCCGGCGACACGTTCCGCGCCGCGGCGGTCGAACAGTTGCAGGTCTGGGGGCAGCGGGCGGGCGTGCCGGTGATGACGGCGCCGGAAGGGTCTGACCCGGCCTCGCTGGCCTATGACGCGCTGGCCCGCGCGCAGGCAGAGGGCGCAGACCTGCTGATGATCGACACCGCCGGACGGCTGCAGAACCGCGCCGATCTGATGGCTGAACTGGCCAAGATCATCCGCGTGCTGCGCAAACGAGACGAGAGCGCGCCGCACAACACGCTCTTGGTGCTGGACGCGACCACCGGCCAGAATGCCCTGAGCCAGGTGGAGATTTTCCGGAAAATGGCCGAGGTGACGGGGCTGGTGATGACCAAGCTGGACGGCACCGCGCGCGGCGGTGTGCTGGTGGCGCTGGCAGACCGTTTCGGCCTGCCGATTCATGCCATCGGCGTGGGCGAACAGATCGACGATCTGGACGCCTTTGACCCGGCCGATTTCGCCGCCGCGCTGACCGGCACGGAAACGGCGCCCTGACCGGCGATACCGCCCCTGTCCGGCGCCTTTGGCGCAGGGGATGCGCATGAACGCGCCGACGCCTGCATCGGCGCGCCCAGAGGGCGGGCGGAACCAGCGCGGGCAGGCAGGACAGCAGACGCGAGGCCGCGCGTGACCGACTGGCTCATCTCTCTGGAAGGCACGGCCACGGGCCAGAACGTGGCGCTGGCCTTCGCGCTGGCCGCCGCGATCCTGCATGCCGTCTTCGGCGCGCTGCAGAAGGGCAGGCATGACCCCTGGCTGTCCCGCGCGGCCATCGATGCCAGCTACGGCCTCATGGCCGCGCCCTTCGCGTTTTTCGTCGTGCCCTGGCCAGAGCCGCATATGTGGCCGATCTTTCTGGGCGCCTTCCTGATCCATGCCGCCTACAAGGTGTTGCAGGCCATGGCCTATAGCCGCGGCGCCTATACCGTGGTCTACCCGGTGGTACGCGGCACGGGGCCCTTGTTCACTGTCATCGGTGCCTGGATTCTGTTCGGCGAGACCTTTACACCAGGGCAGTGGCTGGGCCTGGCGGTGCTGCTGGGCGGCATCTACGGCTTTGCGCTTTACAACCTGCGCACCATCACGCTGGACCGCGACACCATGGTGCCGGCGCTGGGGCTGGCGGTGGCGACGGGCCTGTTCGTGGCGCTTTACACCACCTATGACGCCTATGGCATCCGCGCCACGGCAGACCCTTTCACCTTTCTGGCCTGGTTCTTCTTCATCGACGGCTTCTTCATGCCGATCTGGACATGGCGGCGTTGGTCGGCCCTGCCGCGCGGCGAGATTACGGGGCTGATGCGGCGCGGGGTGATCGGCGGGCTGGTGGCGATCGTCAGTTTCGGCGGTATCATGCTGGCGACACGGCTGGGCAGCGTCGGCCAGGCGGCGGTGCTGCGCGAAACCTCTACCGTCTTTGCCGCGCTGATCGGCTGGCTGATGCTGGGCGAACGCACGGGGCCGCGGCGGCTGGCGCTGATGGCTCTGATCGCGGCGGGCGCGGTGATCGTCCAGCTTGCCGCCTGACCCGCAGCGCAGCGCCCCTGACCCGCCCAAAGTCCGTCCGCCTGCGACGCAGACGCAAAGCGGCTTGACCGGCCGGGCTGCAGGCGAGACACTGAGGATTGCCCCACGATTGTCGCTGAAAGGAACATCATGCTGGCTTCCTTCCCCCCGATGCCCGGCCTATGGCGCCTGCGGCGCGCGTCGCTGCTTGCCGTGGTGCTGGCCGGCATTTTGGCCGCCACCGGGGCGACAGCCCAGATCACCGCCACGAAACTGGCCTGGGACGACATGCGCCGCGCCGCGCATCTGGCAGGGCTGGAATTTGTCGTCGAAGGGATCCAACAGGATGGCGCGGACCTGATCCTGCAAATGGTAACGCTGCGCCCGCGCGATGCACCGGCCGGTGTCGGCCTGCAACTGGACAGGCTTCGCGTCGAAGTGAATGAGGAAGGTCACACCGTCCTGACCCCGTCCGAAACCGGCCGGCTGGTCGTGGCCGGCTTCCGCGGTGCCTTGCGCGAGCTGGCGCTGGAGCATGAGGGCACCATCAGTTTCGGCTTCGAGGAAAGCGCGTCTGGCGAGATCGCAATCGACATCAGCCCCAGCCTTGAGCGGTTTTCCATCGACGATCCCGGCGACGCGGCGGCGCGCAGCGCACGGCGGGACTGGAGCGCCTTCACCGTCGGCGGCCGGGCGATGTCAGGCACGCTGTCCATCCACACCGGCGATGCATCGGCGGTCGGCCTGGAACTGCGGTTCGAGGGCATGGAATACACCGCCGACCAGGAGGTGATGGGCTTTCTGCCCACGCGCCAGCAGACCGAAGGCGCGACCGAAATCGTGACGATAAGCCTGCAGATCGAACGCCCCGACCTGTTGACACAAACGCCCGGCCTGACCTTTGATGAAGCCTTCGAGCAGGGCTTCGAGGCGGCGATGGCGCTGGAACTGCACAACAGCCGCACCGCCGGTCAGCAGGAGGCCCCGCTCTTCAGTCTGTCGATGTCCGGCACCTCGGTGTCGGATACGCTGATGATGACGTTGCGGGACGGCGACTTTGATCTGTCCATGCGGGGCGACGCCTCGGCGCTTTTCGCGGATGTCATGGGCATGGAGCTGGACCTGACCTTTGACAGCTACGCGTTCACGATGGGCGCGCCGCTGACGCGGACCGCAGGGGCCGACCGGGCACACCTTGACATGGCGCTGCTTGGCATCACCCCGTCGCCAGAGACGCTGGCGCAGATGGACCTGGAGGAGATGGCGGGCGATACCGTCGATCTGGAGCTGGCTTTTTCCAGCGGTGTGCAGATCACCGGCGATCTGCTGGATCTGGAACGTCTGCTGATAGACGACACTGCGCTTGCCCCGCTGATGCTGTCGGACCTGGCGCTGGACAGGTTGCGGCTGCGCATCGGCGATGCCAGCCTTCACGGCGAAGGGCAGGTCAGCGTGCCGGAGGGCACGCCGATGGATGACGACCTGCCGGACCTGGCCGAAGGGGCGTTCGAGTTCGAACTGGCCGGGGCCGAGGGGTTACTGACCCGGCTGGGTGAGGCCGGGCTAATCGCGGCGGACGAGATGATGGCGGCCCGGATGTTTCTGGGGCTGTTGGCGCGCAACATGGGCGATGATCTCTATCGCTCGGAAATCGAGATCGCGCCCGGTGGCAGGCTGACCGTCAACGGCATGCCCCTGCCGTTCTGACCGTGCGATCCAGCCCCGGGGGCGGCCGCCCCCGGGCACAGGCAACCCGGGCAGCGGGCAGTCAGGGCAGCAGGCGGTCAGGGCAGCGACCGCCGAACCCGATCCATCCCTTCCTGGATGTCCTCACGCACCGCGGTGGCCAGCGCCTCGGGGTCACGGGCGCGCAGGGCGGCCAGGGCCTCCTGGTGGTGGTCCGGCCCCTGGGGGCCGCCGGTTTCCATCACCACGCGCAAGGACGGACCGAAGCGCAGCCAAAGCGCGCGGGTCATCGACAGCAGGATCGGCGCGCCCGCGGCCTCGTACAGCGTGAAATGGAAGCATGAATTGCCGGCCAGATAGCCGATGACATCACCGTCATCCAGGGCGCGGTCGACCTCGGCATCGATTGCGGCCAGCCGGTCGGCCAGCGCGTCCAGATCACCCGGCGCGCCCCTGCCGGCCACCAGCCGGGCCAGCTGCGGCTCCAGCACATCGCGGGCAAAGGCCAGCTCTTCCAACTGATCGCGCGTCAGCCGCGGGACCGAGACACGCCGGTTGTCCTGCAGCACCAGCGCGCCCTCGGCGGTCAGGCGGCGGATCGCCTCGCGCACCGGGGTCATGCCGGCGCCCAGTGTCTGGGCGATGCCCTGAATGGTCACGCCCTGCCCCGGCTCCAGCCAGCCGAACAGTACCATGTCGCGCAGGCGTCGATAGGTCGCCTCATGCTCTGGCGTCTTGGCGGGGCGAGTCTGGGGCATGGCGAAAGAGCGCTGGTCCGTGGCGGCGGGGGAAAGGGGCACAGACCGCCCCTGACTGCCGTCATGGTTAGCCCATCGCCCCGGCACTGACCAGCCTGTCCGCTGGCGCCCGGGCGTGGCTGGCCGCGACAACGGGCTGCGGCTACGGGCCAGGACGCGACGCCATGCCCCGATGCATGCACCCGACGCATGCTTGCCCCCCGCCGCGCGCTCGCCTAAACCCGGCATGGGACATGACGGAAAAGACAGCGATGAGCGACACCCCCCAGCCGGCAAGCGAGGAGCGGGCGACATCGAAACGTATCGGTGCGCTGAAGGGGCTCTGGCCCTTCATGGGCCGCTACCGGGGGCTGCTGGCCCTGGCGCTGGGGGCGCTGGTGGCCACGGCCGTGGTGTCGCTGACGCTGCCGCTGGCCGTGCGCCGCGTGGTGGACGGGTTCCAGGACGGCGATCTGGCGCTCCTGAACCAGTATTTCCTGGCCGCCCTGATCATCGCCGCCCTGCTGGCACTGGGCACGGCCACGCGCTACTACCTCGTCACCCGGCTGGGCGAGCGGATCGTCGCCGATATCCGCCGCGCCCTGTTCGAGCGCGTCATCGGCCTGAGCCCGGCCTTTTACGAACGCATCATGACCGGCGAGGTGCTGTCGCGCCTGACCACCGACACCACGCTGATCCAGTCGATCATCGGCTCCTCCGTTTCCATCGCGCTACGCAACGCGCTGCTGCTGGTCGGCGGGCTGATCATGCTGACGCTGACATCGGCAAAGCTGACCGGGCTGGTGCTGCTGATCGTGCCGGCGATCATCGTGCCCATCGTGGTGCTGGGCCGGCGGCTGCGGCGGCTGAGCCGGGAAAACCAGGACTGGATCGCGGCCTCCTCCGGCAATGCGTCCGAGGCGCTGGGCGCGGTGCAGACGGTGCAGGCCTTCACCCATGAGATCGCCAGCATCGCCCGTTTCAACAACGTGACCGAACGCAGCTATGACATTGCCCTGCGCCGGGTGGCCACGCGGGCGGTGATGACGGCCATCGTGATCTTTCTGGTCTTTGCCGGCATCGTCGGCGTGCTGTGGGTCGGCGCGCTGGATGTGCGGGCGGGTGCCATGACCGTGGGCGAGCTGGTCCAGTTCGTCATCTATGCGGTCATCGTCGCCGGCTCCGTCGGTGCGCTGAGCGAGACATGGAGCGAATTGCAACGCGCCGCCGGCGCGACCGAGCGGCTGGTCGAGCTTCTGTCAACCACCGACAGCGTGAACGACCCCGAAACCCCGCTGGCGCTGCCCGCGCCGGTGAAAGGCGCGGTGGGGTTTGAAGAGGTGCGCTTCCACTATCCATCGCGCCCCGGGCAATCCGCGCTGGACGGCGTCACGCTGCGCGTACGGCCGGGCGAGACGGTGGCGCTGGTCGGCCCTTCCGGCGCGGGCAAGACCACGATCATCCAGTTGCTGATGCGCTTTTTCGACCCGCAGGAAGGCCGCGTCACGCTGGACGGGCAGGACATCCGCCAGCTTGCCCGGCGCGATTTGCGCAGCGCGCTGGCGCTGGTCCCGCAGGACCCGGTGATCTTTGCCACCTCGGCGCGCGAGAATATCCGCTTCGGCCGGCCCGATGCGACCGATGCCCAGATCGACGACGCCGCCCGCGCGGCGGCTGCGCATGACTTCATCACCGCCCTGCCACAGGGCTATGACACCGAACTGGGCGAACGCGGCGTGATGCTGTCCGGCGGGCAGAAACAGCGCATCGCCATCGCCCGCGCCATCCTGCGCGACGCGCCCGTGCTGCTGCTGGACGAGGCGACCTCGGCGCTGGATGCCGAAAGCGAGCGCGCGGTGCAGGCGGCGGTGGAACGGTTGGCGCGCGGGCGCACGACGCTGGTGGTGGCGCACCGGCTGGCGACCGTGCGCCAGGCCGACCGGATCGTGGTCTTCGACCAGGGCCGCATCGTGGCCGAGGGCACGCATGACGCGCTGATCGCCCAGGGCGGGCTTTACGCACGGCTGGCGCGGCTGCAGTTCACCGCCAGCGAGGCTGCCTGATCCCCGACAGCTTTGTGACGCGGGCCGCTGTTGCAGCACGGCCATCAAACCGTCATCCTGCCCCCCGGAGGAAACACAAGCCCCGGGGGGAGCCGCCGATGACCCGCAACTTCGCCACCATCGCCGACCGCGATGCCATCCAGGGCGAAATGCCCTGGGCCGACCGGGACCTGCCGGTGACGGTCTATGAACAGATCAGCCGCACCCGCCATCTGCACGGGCAGCGCAACGCCATTTCCTTTCAGCTTTTCTCCGACCCCGGCGCACGGGCGGAAACGCTGACCTGGGCGCAGTTTCACCACCAGATCACGCAGGCGGCCAACCTGTTCCGCAGCCTGGGCGTGGGCGAGGGCGACACCGTGGCCTATGTTCTGCCCACGGTGAACGAAACCGCTGTGACGCTTTTCGGCGGCATGACGGCGGGCGTGGTCAACCCGATCAACCCGCTGCTGGAGCCCGAAAAGATCGCCGGCATCCTGCGCGAGACAAAGGCCAGGGTGGTGGTCACCATCCGCGCCTTCCCAAAGACCGATGTCGCGCAAAAGGTGGCCGAGGCCGTGGCCAACGCGCCCGGCGTCACGACGGTGCTGGAGGTCGACCTGCTGCGCTACCTGACCCCGCCGAAAAGCTGGATCGTGCCGCTGATCCGGCCAAGGAACCCCATTCGCCACAATGCCCGCGTGCTGGATTTCGCCACCGAAATGGCCCGCCAGCCCGGCGACCGGCTGACGTTCGATCTGTCCACGCAGGACCGCGTCTGCACCTATTTCCACACCGGCGGCACCACCGGCACGCCGAAGGTTGCGCAGCACCTGGCCTCGGGCCTGCTGTACAACGGCTGGCTGGGCGCGGAACTGCTGCTGACGCAAGAGGATGTGACGCTCTGCCCGATGCCGCTGTTTCATGTCTTCGCCGCCTACCCGGTGATGATGGCGGCGGTCTGCTCGGGCTCGCATGTGGTGTTCCCTACCCCGCAGGGCTACCGCGGCGACGGGGTGTTCGACAATTTCTGGAAGCTGGTCGAGCGCTGGGGCGCCAGTTTCATCATCACCGTGCCGACGGCCATGTCCGCCCTCATGCAGCGCAAGGTCGATGCCGACATCTCCACCCTCCGCAACGGCTTTTTCGGCTCCGCCCCGCTGCCTGTGGAACTGTACAAGAGGTTCGAGGAAGCGACAGGCGTGTCCATCGTCGAAGGTTACGGCCTGACCGAGGCAACCTGCCTCGTCTCGGCCAACCCTGTGGATGGCAAGAAAAAGATCGGCTCGGTTGGGCTGCCTTTCCCCTATACGGATATCCGGATCCTGCGCTTCAATGGCGATGCCGGCATCGCCCATGAATGCGCCACGGACGAAATCGGCGAGATCTGCGTCGCTTCGCCCGGCATTTTTGACGGCTCTACCTATACAGAGGACGCCAAGAACCTGGGCCTGTATGCCGATGGGCGCTACCTGCGCACCGGCGATCTGGGGCGGGTGGATGGCGACGGCTATCTGTGGATCACCGGCCGCGCCAAGGATCTGATCATCCGCGGCGGGCATAACATCGACCCGGCGATGATCGAAGAGGCGCTGCTCAGCCACCCGGCGGTGGCCTTTGCCGGCGCTATCGGGCAGCCGGACGCCCGGGCCGGCGAACTGCCCTGCGCCTATGTCGAACTGGTCGCCGGGGCAAAGGCCACACCGAAGGACCTGCTGCAGCACGCCACCGACCGCATCCCGGAACGCGCGGCGATCCCGAAACATGTCGAGGTGCTTGCGGAACTGCCCAAGACCGCGGTCGGCAAGGTATTCAAGCCCGACCTGCGGCGACTGGCGATCACCCGCGTCTATGACGCGCTCTTCGCCGCGAACAAGCTGGATGTACGCGTCGCAGAGGTCATCGAGGACAAGAAACGCGGCCTTGTCGCCCAGATCGTGCGCAAGGGCAGCGTCGATGAGAAGACTGTGGCGGCAAAACTGGGCGAATTCGCCGTGCCCTGGGAATGGGCCTGACGGCAAGGGCCGATGGGGGCGCTGCCCCCGTCGCCTGAAGGCGACTCCCCCGGCGTATTTGGCGCAAGATGACAACCGGCAAGGCGCCTTTCTTTCGCCTGTCCAGTCACTTTGCAGAAAATACTCGCGGGGTGAATGGCCGCAGGCCAGGGGGGCGGCAGCCCCCTGAACGCCGCGCGCCAGCGCGGCGCCCG
>SKHK01000282.1 GCA_007117005.1 Paracoccaceae bacterium | reverse complement strand
GTCTCGGCCGCGGCCAACCCCAACAGGCGCATCGCCGCGTGCACCTGCCAGAGCAGCCGCCAGGCCGCCAGCAGCGCCGTCTCTGACCTCTGGTCGATCAACCCCGCCCGGCGCGCGGCCAGAAGCTGTGCGGGGACGCGCCGCGCGGGCGAGGCCGCCATCAGCGCGCCCATCTGGGCGACAAGCTCGATATCCTGCAGCCGCCCCGCCCCCGCCCGCGCATCCATCACCCCCGCCGAGGGCCGCGCCGCGCGCAGCCGCGCGCGCATCGCCGCGACATCGCCGGCGATTGCCGTTCCGGTGCTGGCCTCGGTCATGGCCCCGGTACCGGCGTCGGCCGATTTTTCCTGCAGCACCTGGCGCCGAAAGGTCTCGATCTCTTGCCCCAGTTCGGGCGACCCGGCGACCGGGCGGGCGCGGGTCAGGGCCAGATGCTCCCAGGTCCAGGCCTCGGTCAACTGATAGCTGCGAAAGCTTTCCAGCGCCGTCGCCACCGGCCCCTGCCGGCCCGAGGGGCGCAGGCGCATATCCACCTCGTAAAGCCGGCCCTGCGCCATGGGGGCCGACAGCGCCGTGACCAGCGCCTGCGTCAGCCGTGCGTAATAGGGCCGCGCGGCCAGCGGGCGGCGGCCCTCTGACGCCTCCTGCCCGGCGGCATCGAAGATCACGATCAGATCCAGATCCGAGCCCGCATTCAACTGTCCCGCCCCCAGCGAGCCCATGCCCAGCACCACCGCCCCGCGCCCCGGCGGGGGGCCGTGCTTGGCGGCGAATTCATCCACCACATGGGGCCAGAGCGCGGCCAGCACGGCCTCGGCCAGCTGGGCGTATTGGCCCGCGGCCTCGAACCCGTCGATCAGGCCGCGCAGATGGTGCACGCCGATGCGGAAATGCCATTCCCGCGCCCAGGCCCGCGCGGCATCCAGCCGGCGTTCGTAATCCCCCATTGCCGCCAGCCGATCCGACAGCGCCGCCTGCAGCGCCGCCATGCCGGGCCAGGGCGCGAAGAAATCACCGCCGATCACCGCATCGAACACGCCTGCATTGCGCGACAGGTAATCGGCCAGCCGCGGCGCGGTGGCGCAGATATCCAGCAACAGGTCGATAAGCTGCGGATTGGCCTGAAAAAGAGAGAAAAGCTGCACGCCCGCGGGCAGGCCCGACAGGAAGCGGTCAAAGGCGATCAGCGCCTCGTCAGAGTTGGTGGCGCCCTGCAGGCGGGTCAGGATTTCCGGCTCCAGCTGGCGGAAGATCGCCCGCCCGCGTTCGGAGCGCAGCGCGGGATAGGCCTGCCAGCCCTCGATCAGGGTTTCCTGCGCCGCGCTCAGCGCCGGCCGCGCCGTGGCCCGGCCCGGCCCGGCCTGCGCGGCCGGATCGAAGAAATCCTCGGTCAGATGCGCGACCTCCTGCAGACGCGCCTTCAGCCGGGTGCGAAAGGCCGCTGTATCCCCCTGCCCCATGAAGCGCGCCAGCCGGTCGAACCCATCGGCGCCCTGCGGCAGGCTTTGGGTCTGGGCGTCCTGCACCATCTGCAGGCGATGCTCGATCTCGCGGTGCTCGCGGTAGTGATCGATCAGCCGGTCGCTGACATCGCCCGGCACCCAGCCCTTTGCGGCCAGCGCGCGCAAGCCCCCCACGGTGTCACGCGGGCGCAGGTCGGCGTCGCGCCCGCCGGCGATCAACTGCCGGGTCTGGGTAAAGAACTCGATCTCGCGGATTCCGCCGATCCCCAGCTTGATGTCATGGCCCTCCAGCACCAGCGGCCCGCCCACCCCCTTGTGGCTGCGGATGCGCAGCCGCATGTCATGGGCGTCCTGGATGGCGGCGAAATCCAGGTGACGGCGCCAGACGAAGGGGCGCAGCACCTGCAGAAACCGTGCGCCGGCCGCCAGATCGCCCGCGCAGGGGCGGGCCTTGATATAGGCTGCGCGCTCCCATGTGCGGCCCAGGCTTTCGTAATAGCGCTCTGCCGCCTCCATCGAGATGCAGACGGGCGTCACACTGGCATCGGGGCGCAGGCGCAGATCGGTGCGAAAAACATAGCCCTGGGCGCTGTGTTCGGACAGCATGGCAGCCATCTTGCGCGTGGCGCGCACGAAGACGGCGCGGGCCTCCAGCAGATCGCCGGGGTCGAAGCGGGTATCATCGAACAGGCAGATCAGGTCGATGTCCGAGGAATAGTTCAACTCGCCTGCACCCATCTTGCCCATGGCCAGCGCCACCATGCCGGCGCCTGCCTCGGCCTGGGCCTCGGCATCGGCGGGGTCGATGCCCGGCAGCTTGCCCCGCGCGATCTCGGGCGCCAGATGGCAGGCCAGGGCGCGGGCCACGGCCAGATCGGCGAAATCGGTCAGCGCGCCGGTGACCTGTTCCAGCGGCCAGACCCCGCCCAGATCGGCCAGCGCGACCAGCAGCGCCACCCGCCCCTTGGCCCGGCGCAGGGCCAGCGCGGTTTCCGCCGGCGCGACCGGCTGCAGCGTGGCCAGCAGATCGGCCAGCGCGGTTTCCGGCGCGGTGGCGAGCGCGGCGCGCAGCCACGCCTCCTCACGCGTCATCAGGCCCTTCAGGAACGGGCTGCAGCCGGCGGTGCCGGCAAGAAGCGCGCGCAATTCGGGCGCCAGATCGGCGAAAAGCGTGTCGATCTCGGCCCCGGCGGCGGGGTCATGGGCAAGCGGCGCGCGGGTCAGGCGGCTGGCAAAGGGCAAGGGTTTCTCGGTCATGGCGCGATTGTCACCAGCGCGCGGCGAAGGTCAACGCCCCCCTGCTGCCCCATGCCCCTGCGCGCCACCCTGCCACAACCAGGCATGAGCGAAGAAGTTAACACATACATTTTGCGATTGCAGTTTTCCGCCGATCCCCTCAAGATGCGCGCGTGACGTCTGAAGCCCCGAACAGAGGCTCAGGCCAGCGAATTCACAGCCCGCGTGGCCCCTTGGCGCGCCGGGCTTGAACGCTCATCATCCTGATGAGCACCGACAATTCCCGGATCAGCTGACAACTGCCGGGTACCCGATGGATGCCCCCGTGGCATCGGAGTTTGAAACGCAATGCCAGGCGGCAGGACAGCACAGGGCTTGATGGACGCACCCCTTGGGCGCGGCCCCACCCCGTATCGTCGCCGCCGGCAGTGCCCCCAATACCGCGTCAACCGTCAGGGCAGGCCTTGCCGCCCGCCCGGGCCGTCCGGCGCGCAAAGCGAGACAAAATGGGAAAGAAACTGCTTATCGACGCCACCCACGCCGAGGAAACGCGCGTGGTCGTGGTGGATGGAACCAGGGTTGACGAATTCGATTTCGAAACGGTCCATCGCCGCCAGCTTGCCGGCAATATCTATCTGGCAAAGGTAACACGGGTCGAACCCTCGCTGCAGGCGGCCTTTGTCGATTACGGCGGCAACCGCCACGGGTTTCTGGCCTTTGCCGAAATCCACCCGGACTATTACCAGATCCCCACCGCCGACCGGCAGGCCCTGCTGGAAGAAGAGCGCGCGCTGGCAGAGGCGCAGCAGGCCGATGAAAACGGCAGCGATGGCGGCGGCAACGGTCAGGACGGCAATGGTGGCGGCGGGCGCGGCGGCCGCGGCAGCCGCAACCGCCGCGGCGGCAAGCGTCAGGCAGCCGCCGCGCGCGAGGGTGAGGCCGCGCAGGCCGAAGACAGCGCAGCGCAGGACGACACGCCCGGCGACCAGCCCTCTGCCCCCGACAGCGCCGCGCCCGCATCGGCAGACAGTGCCGCGCAAGCGGACGGCAGCCAGGACGCTGCCGATACGTCCGGCGACAGCACCGACACCCCGCCGCGCCCGCCGGTCGCCGCCCCGATAGAGGGCAAGGACCCCACCGCGACGCGCGAGATCGAGGGGATGGAGGTCGTCGATCTGGAATCCGACCCCGGCCCGCAAACGGATGGCGCGGCGGCCAAGGACGGCGGCGACAGCGCCCCGGCGGCCCCGCGTCGCCGGCGCACCCGCGCGCCG
>SKHK01000021.1 GCA_007117005.1 Paracoccaceae bacterium | reverse complement strand
GGGCGCGCCAGGCCTGGCGCAGGGCCTCGGCACGGGCGGTCAGGGCCGGGATCTGGCGGATGACCAGCGCCACCGCCAGCGCCACGCGCCCCGTGGGCAGGCCAAGGCGCCCCAGCGGCGCCAGCAGCCAGTCGACCACGGCCATCAGATCATCCAGCCGCGTGGTCAGCGTGACCAGATTGGCCAACCCCACCAGCGCCGAGATGCGCAGGCAGACGAGCAGGCCCAGCCGCCCCTCGCCCAGAGCCAGATGCCAGGCCATGATGATCGCCAGCACCAGCGCCAGCGGGCGCATCAGCCGCAGGCCCTGACGCATCGCCTGCGCGCCCAGGCTGGCATAAAGCCCGCCCACGGCGGCCAGCAGCGCGGCGATCAGGCGCGGATCGGTCACCGGCAGCGCCAGCACCACCGCCAACGCGACCACCGCCAGCTTCAGCCCCGCGGGCAGACGATGCGCCCAGGTCGGGCGCTCCAGCGTCAGGGCCAGCATGGCGGGGCCTCGCCCAGTTCCTGCATGCGGGCGGTGAAGGCGGGCAGGACGGTGCCGGCGGGGCCATCGGCCTGCAGCCTGCCTTCCTCCAGCCACAGCACGCGGTCGAAGCTCTGGATCTGCGCGGGGTCATGGGTGACAAGGACGATCTGCTGGTCCAGCCCTGCAAGCGCGTGGTGAAGCTGCATCGTGGTGGGGATGTCGAGCCCGCTGAAGGGCTCATCCAGCAAGATCGCGGCCGGCGCCATCGCCAGCACCGCCATCAGGCACAGGTAATGCCGCTGCCCCTGCGACAGCGCCTGCGTCTGGCGCGCGGCCCAGTCGGCGCGGCCATGGGCGGCCAGCACGGCGCGGGCCTTTTCGCGGGCGGATTCCCGGCTGGCGCCCAACTGGCGGATGCCGAAGGCGATTTCCTCTTCCACGGTGGGAAAGATGATCTGGTGATCGGGGTTCTGAAAGAGGATGCCCAGCCGCCGTATCGCGCCCTTGCGGTCCCCCAGCATGTCGGTCCCGTCGATGCTGACGCGTCCCCGGTCGGGCTGTTGCAGCCCGGCGATCACGCGCAGGAGGCTGGATTTGCCGGACCCGTTGCGCCCGACCACGCCGATGCGCCGCTCGGTCAGGGACAGGGTAAGCGGGGCCAGCACCGGCCGCCCGGCGCGGGTCAGCGCGATATCGTCGAGGATGATGCCCTGGCTGGTGGTCACGGCTTTGGCCCAATGGTGGCGGAGACAGGGCTTTCCCATGCGACGGGCCGGCAGGCAAGGGCTGTGGAGGGGATCCGTCACCCCTGGGCCGGTTCCAATGGAGAGCGCCGGGGAGGGCTGTCTGCCCTCCCCGGACCCCACCCGAGGATATTTTCAGACAGTCGAAGAGGCGCGCGGTTACAGTTGGGCGGCGGCGTCGCGGACGATCGGGTCGATGTCTTCGGCCCCGTCGGCGACATGGGCCTTCAGCGTGGCGCGCATGGACGGGTCCCAGTAGTCCCGCAGGTGGCCCGCCAGCCGCGCGGCCTGATCGGTACCGGGCTGGCTGCGGAAGAAGGTGGCGATCTGGTTGGCCATGCGGACGAGTTTTTCAGGCGACATCGGGCACCTCGAAGGTAATGCGGTCAGGGCGGGTCCAGGCGTCGAAGCCGCCGTCGCGGGCGAAGGCGGCAAGGGTCATGCCCGCGGTTTCGGCAAGGCGCAGGGCATGGGCGGTGGGGGCGGAAACGGCGATCAGCACCGGCGCGCCGGCCATCGCCGCCTTCTGCACCAGTTCGACCGACAGGCGCGAGGTCATCACGAAGGCGCCGGTCCCGGCGTCGATGCCGTCGCGCGCCATGGCGCCGATCAGCTTGTCCAGCGCGTTGTGGCGGCCGACATCCTCGCGCACAAGGACCAGCCCGTCGTCGGGGCGCAGGAAGCCCGCGGCATGGGTGCCATGGGTGCGATCATGCAAGGGCTGGCGGGTGCGCAGGTCATCGGTGGCGCGGCTGATCTGGGCGGCGCCGAGGCGCAAGGCGTTGTCGGCGACCGAAGGCAGCGGGCGCATCGCCGCCTCCAGGCTGTCGATGCCGCAGAGCCCGCAGCCCACCGGGCCAGCCATGAAGCGACGCCGCGCGGCCAGTTCCGCCGCGCGGCCGGCGCGCAGCCACAGGCGGGCCTCAATGCCGGCTTCGTGCTCCACCGCCTCGAAACCGGTGATCTCGTCGGCGCTGGTCACGATCCCCTCGCCCAGCGCGAAGCCGATGGCGAAGTCCTGAATATCACCCGGGCTGGCCATCATCACCGCCAGCGTGCTGCCGTCGATGACCACGGCCACCGGCAGCTCCTCTGGCAGCGCGCGGTGGGTCTCCGCGCGCTGACCTCGGCGCCAGGCGATGCCGGGTTGGCTGTGATGGGCGGGCCGCGCCATCGGCCTATTCCGCCGCCGGCAGGATGCGCCGGGCGCGGGCGGCGAGGTCGATATAGTCTTCCTGCCAGTCCGAAGGCCCGTTCGACAGCGCCACCTGCACCGCCGTCACCTTGTATTCCGGGCAGTTGGTGGCCCAGTCGGAATTATCGGTGGTGACCACGTTGGCCTGCGTGCCAGGGTGGTGGAAGGTGGTATAGACCACCCCCGGCGCCACCCGGTCGGTCAGATGCGCGCGCAGCGTGGTGTCCCCGGCGCGCGAGGCCAGCCGGACCCAGTCGCCCTCGTTCACCCCGCGCTGTTCGGCGTCATGGGGGTGGATTTCCAGCACATCCTCATGGTGCCAGATCACATTCGCCGTGCGCCGCGTCTGCGCGCCGACATTGTATTGCGACAGGATCCGCCCCGTGGTCAGCAAGAGCGGGAAGCGCGGGCCGGTGCGTTCTTCGGTCGGCACGTATTCGGTGACCATGAACCGGCCCTTGCCGCGCATGAAACCGTCGATATGCATGATCGGCGTGCCATCCGGCGACGCGTCGTTCACCGGCCACTGGACCGAGCCCTTTTCCTCCAGCATCGCGTAATCGACACCGGAGAAGCTGGGCGTGGTGGCGGCGATTTCCTCCATGATCTGGGCCGGATGGGTGTAATGCCAGCCCGCGCCCATGGCATTGGCCAGCATCTGGGTGATCTCCCAGTCCGCATAGCCGTTGCGCGGTGCCATCACCCGGCGCACGCGGTTGATACGGCGTTCGGCATTGGTGAAGGTGCCGTCCTTTTCCAGAAAGGTCGAACCCGGCAGGAAGACATGCGCGTAATTCGCGGTCTCGTTCAGGAACAGGTCATGGACGATGACGCAATCCATCGCCGCCAGCCCGGCGGCGACATGTTTCGTGTCGGGGTCGGATTGCAGGATGTCCTCGCCCTGGATGTAGATGCCCCGAAAGCGGCCATCGACGGCGGCATCCAGCATGTTGGGAATGCGCAGGCCCGGCTCGGGGTCGATTTCCACGCCCCAGAGGGTTTCATAGATCGCCCGTGCATCGGCGTTCTTGACATGGCGATAGCCCGGCAATTCATGCGGGAAGCTGCCCATGTCGCAGGCGCCCTGGACGTTGTTCTGGCCCCGCAACGGGTTCACGCCGACACCGGGGCGGCCGATATTGCCGGTCAGCATGGCGAGGTTGGCAATCGCCATGACGGTGGTCGAGCCCTGGCTGTGCTCGGTCACGCCCAGCCCGTAATAGATGGCGCCATTGCCGCCGGTGGCAAAGGCGCGGGCGGCGGCGCGCAGGTCGGCGGCGGGGACGCCGGTTTGCGCCTCGGTGGCTTCCGGAGCGTGGCGGGGGTCGGTGATGAACGCGGCCCAGGCGTGGAAATCCTCGGCCTCGCAGCGCGCGGCGATGAAATCCTCGTCGGCCAACCCTTCGGTGACAATGACATGGGCAAGCGAGGACAGGACCGCGACATTCGTGCCGGGCTTGAGCGGCAGATGGATGCCGGGTTCGGCACGGGCGGTGGCCAGAAGGTCGATGCGGCGGGGGTCGATGACGATCAGTTTCGCGCCCTGACGCATGCGTTTCTTCAGCCGGC
>SKHK01000256.1 GCA_007117005.1 Paracoccaceae bacterium | reverse complement strand
CCAGGCGCCGTTCGACCATCAGCCGGTTCGCGGCGCTGGCTTGCGAGAGATGCGCGAAATGGCTGCCCTGCAGGCGCTTCTGGTGCATCCACATGTAGCGCACATCAAAGGTGCAGTTGAAACCCGAGGTGCCGGCGCAGATCACCACCATGCCGCCCTTCTTGACCACCAGGGTCGAGACCGGGAAGGTCGCTTCGCCGGGATGCTCGAACACCATGTCGACATTGACGCCCTTGCCGGTGATGTCCCAGATCGCCTTGCCGAACTTGCGCGCTTCTTTGAGCCATGCATTGTATTCGGGGCTGTTCACGGTGGGCAGCTGGCCCCAGCAGTCGAAATCGTTGCGGTTGATCACGCCCTTGGCGCCCAGCCCCAGCACGAAATCACGCTTCGATTCGTCCGAGATCACCCCGATCGCATTGGCGCCTGCGGTATTGGCCAGCTGGATCGCGTAGCTGCCAAGGCCCCCCGAGGCGCCCCAGACCAGCACGTTCTGGCCCGGCTGCAGGTCATGCGGGGCATGGCCGAACAGCATCCGGTACGCGGTGGCCAGCGTCAGGGTATAGCAGGCGCTTTCCTCCCAGGCGAGGTGGCGCGGGCGCGGCATCAGCTGCTGCGCCTGCACCCGGGCAAATTGCGCGAAGCTGCCGTCATGCGTCTCGTAACCCCAGATCCGCTGGCTGGGCGAATACATCGGGTCGCCGCCGTTGCAATGCTCGTCGTCGCCATCGTCCTGGTTGCAGTGGATGACCACCTCGTCGCCGACCTTCCAGCGCTTGACCTTGTCACCCACCGCCCAGACGATGCCCGAGGCGTCGGAACCGGCGATGTGATAGTCGGCCTTGTGCACGTCGAAGGGGCTGATCGGCTCGCCACGCGAGGCCCAGACACCGTTGTAGTTGACGCCCGCGGCCATCACCAGCACCAGCACCTCGTGGCTGTCCAGTTTCCAGGTGTCCACCACCTCGACCTGCATGGCGGTGTCGGGCTCGCCATGACGCTCGCGCCGGATGGCCCAGGCGTACATCTTCTTGGGCACATAGCCGAGCGGCGGCATCTCGCCGATCTCGTAGAGGTCCTTCTCGGGCGCCTCGTAGGGCGCGATGCCGGTCTGCTGGTCAAGGGCCATCACTGTCTCCTGCTTCTCATCATGCCGCGATGCAGAATCATCACGGCGCTGCGCGCAGGGATACGAACGGGCGCGCAACAATGCAACCATGATTGTCACGGAATTATAATTTTATGTCTCTCCGGCCGGGGGCAGCGCCTGTGGGCCGGCATCCGGCAGCGCGGTGGCGGGTTCGGTCAGCCGTTGCAGAACCGAGGCCGCATAAAAGCCCAGCACCTCTTCCTGCCCGGGCGCGATGCTGACCTGGCCGTCCCGCGACAGGGTGATACCACGCAAACACAGCGCTTCCAGCCCCTGAGTGGCGCAGTGCGCGGGATCGTTTTCCGGCAGGTGGACCCAGGCGCCGATCCCGCGCAGATCGGCCACGATATCGATTGCCCTTTCCAGCAAGGCGTCGCGGTCGCTTTCCCCGCCGGCCTGGATCAGCGCCGCGGCCACCAGAGGCACCGGCAGCACCGGCACCGCGGCGCGGATGCGGTTCATCAGCGCGTCAGCCAGAACCTCGGTGCTGGCATCGGGCCGGGTTTCCAGAAACTGGCGCAGCGACAGCGGCTGGCCATAGCAAACCGCGGCAAAGCCGAAGCGCTGGAACCGGCCGCGCAGTTTCTGCCAGATCATCCGCAGCACAAAACCCGCCACGGTGCCCATGCTGACCCGAAACCGCCGCCGGCCCTTGCGCCCGGCTTCGACCAGCACGCGGTCCTCCAGCACGCGGTCATAGTTCAGCGCCACCGGCACGAAGACCACATCGCGCCCCTCGCCGAAGTTGAAATCGCGCACGATGTAATGCAACAATCCCCTCTTTGCAGGGCCGACGGCGCCGTTCAGGCTGAGCCCGCCTTCGGGGAACATGGCCTGTGTCACCCCCTCCTGCACCGACATCTGAACGTAACGCGCCAGCACCGCCCGATAGAGCGGCGTGGAATAGCGGCGGCGGATGAAATAGGCTCCCATCGCGCGGATCAGCGATTTCAGCGGCCAGACCTGGGCCCATTCCCCCACCGCGTAGGAAAGCGCCGAGCGGTCGGCGGCCAGCCAGGTCACCAGCACGTAATCCATGTTCGACCGGTGGTTCATCACGAAAACCACGGCCGAGCGTTCGTCGATGTCGCGCAGTGTCTGGGCGCTGCCCCGGCCAAGGCGCACGTCATAGAAGCCCTGGCTGAGCCGCCGCGCCACCCTGATGGCAAAGCCGAAATAGGTAGCGGTGGAAAAGCCCGGCACGATCTCGCGCGCGTAGGAGCGGGCGCGGGCGAAGGCCACGTTATGCGGCACGCCCTCGCTGCGGGCGTAATCGGCCACCGCCTCCATCACCTGCGGGTCATGGATCAGCCGTGTCACCTGGTCCTGCCGCCGCATCAAGCGGAACGGGCGGATGGGGCGCTCCAGCCGCTGGTTCAACCTTTCAACCGCGCGTTCCATCCGCCGGCGCAGGAACCAGCGCATGCCGGGGCCGATGACGCGGTCCAGCGTGGCGATGGCCGCCAGGGCCAGCACCAGAATCACCAGCCAGTAGGGCATTTCGACGGTTGCAGACATGTCGGCACATAATCAGCAAGCGCCGAGGGGGGCAATCCTGCAGCGTGCGGGTGCGGCCCGGGTGTCAGGGGGCCGGGCGGTGTCCGAAAGCGGCGGGGTTCCGCGCAACGCCCCGGCGGAAAGGTGCCAACGGCGGGGCCTTGCCGACCGAAACCTGCCGGATTGCAGCTTTTCGCCAAGGCAACGCCACCCGGCGACACGCGGCGTTGTCCGGTTCTACCGCGCCCCCTATCGTTTGGTCATGCCAACGGTCGGATCATCCGGCGCGGGGCAGAAACCAAGGAGATCGACAATGAAAAAGATGATCGCAACCGCCGTGTCGGCGCTGATTCTGGGCAGCGGGATGGCCCTTGCCCAGATGGCGGAGGGCCCCTGGACGATGGAAGAGTTCATGGTGGCCTATCCCGAGGTCACGCCGGAGATCTTTGCCGAGATCGACACCAACAATGACGGGCTGATCGACGAGGAAGAACTGGAGGCAGCGGTCGAGGCCGGTCTGGTCGCCCCCTCCGAGGGCTGACGCGCCGGCGCGGCAGCCGCATGCGCCAACATGCGACCGCCGCAAGGACGAAAAACGGACTCACCGGTCATACCGTCCCTGATGCGGCGCTTCGGCGCCGCATCGTTTTCATAACACCTTGATTGTGCACCCGTCCAATGGTCAGTCGGCGGCCAGGCCTCGCCGCATTGCAGCGATTCCCTGCTTGACATTATCTTTCCCTTGCCTATTCCACAGGGAAAGAAAGTTGCGCCATGAATGATGCGCGCCGTGATCATTGCCCTGACGGAGGCTTGACGATGACAGAGCAGCCAACCCCCTCCCGCGACAAGCCCTGGCTGTTTCGCACCTATGCCGGCCATTCTACGGCCGCGGCATCGAACGCGCTTTACCGCACCAACCTGTCCAAGGGGCAGACCGGCCTTTCGGTGGCCTTCGATCTGCCCACGCAGACGGGCTATGACAGCGATCACGAGCTTTCGCGCGGCGAGGTGGGCAAGGTCGGCGTGCCGGTGGCGCATCTGGGCGACATGCGCGCGCTCTTTGATCAGATCCCGCTGGAACAGATGAATACCTCGATGACGATCAACGCCACGGCGCCCTGGCTGCTGGCGCTTTATATCGCGGTGGCCGAGGAACAGGGCGCGGATGTCGCAAAGCTGCAGGGCACGGTGCAGAACGACATCATCAAGGAATATCTCTCGCGCGGGACCTATATCTGCCCGCCGAAACCCAGCCTGCGGATGATCACGGATGTCGCGGCCTATACGCGCGAACACCTGCCGAAGTGGAACCCGATGAATGTCTGTTCCTACCACCTGCAAGAGGCCGGTGCGACGCCGGAGCAGGAACTGGCCTTTGCGCTGGCCACGGCCTGCGCGGTGCTCGATGACCTGAAGGGCAAGGTGCCGGCCGAACATTTCCCGGCGATGGTGGGGCGGATCAGCTTCTTCGTGAATGCGGGCATCCGTTTTGTGACCGAGCTGTGCAAGATGCGCGCCTTCACCGAACTGTGGGACGAGATCTGCCGCGACCGCTACGGGGTGGCGGACGCCAAATACCGGCGCTTCCGCTACGGGGTGCAGGTCAATTCGCTGGGCCTGACCGAGCAGCAGCCGGAAAACAACGTCTACCGCATCCTGATAGAGGCGCTGGCGGTCACGCTGTCGAAGAACGCCCGCGCCCGCGCGCTGCAACTGCCCGCCTGGAACGAGGCGCTGGGTCTGCCGCGGCCCTGGGATCAGCAATGGTCACTGCGACTGCAGCAGGTCCTGGCCTATGAAACCGATCTGCTGGAATATGGCGACCTCTTCGACGGCAACCCGGCGGTGACGAAAAAGGTCGAGGAACTGAAGGACGGCGCGCGCGCGGAACTGGCGCTGATCGATGGCATGGGCGGCGCGGTCGAGGCGATCGAGTACATGAAGTCCCGGCTGGTGGAATCGAATGCCGAGCGCATCGCCCGGATCGAGGCGGGCGAGACGGTGGTCGTGGGGGTGAACCGCTTCACCACGACAGAACCCTCGCCCCTGACCACGGGCGAAGGGGCGATCATGGTCGCCGATGCCGATGCCGAGCGCGACCAGATCGCCCGGCTGGAGGCCTGGCGCGAAACCCGCGACGAGGCGGCGGTCAAGGCCGCGCTGGCTGATCTGCGCGAAGCGGCGCGCAGCGGGGCGAATGTGATGCCGGCCTCCATCGCGGCGGCAAAGGCCGGGGCCACGACGGGCGAATGGGGGCTGGTGGTGCGGTCGGCCTTCGGGGAATACCGCGCGCCCACGGGCGTGTCGCGCAACCCGTCGAACCGGACCGAGGGGCTGGAAGAGATCCGCGCAGCGGTCGATGCGGTGTCCGATCGGCTGGGGCGGCGGCTGAAGTTCCTGGTCGGCAAGCCGGGGCTGGACGGGCATTCCAACGGCGCCGAACAGATCGCCGCCCGGGCGCGTGATTGCGGGATGGATATCCATTACGAAGGCATCCGTCTGACCCCGGCCGAGATCGTGGCCGCGGCGCGCGAACAGAAGGCCCATGTCGTGGGGCTGTCGATCCTTTCGGGCAGCCATATTCCACTGGTCGAGAACCTGGTCGCGCAGATGCGCGCGGCCGGGATGCAGGATGTGCCGCTGGTGGTGGGCGGGATCATCCCCGAGGAAGACGCAGAGCGGCTGCGCGCGATGGGGGTGGCGGCGGTCTACACGCCAAAGGATTTCGAACTGAACCGGATCATGATGGATATCGTGGGGCTGGTGGACACGAAACCCGTGGCGGCAGAGTAAATCCGCCCGGCGCCGCGCCAAATCCCTTGAACAAGGGATTTGCAAATTCCTTGTATCAAGGAATTTGATCCCTGCCCATCGGGCTGGTTTCAGGGTCCGTTGCGTCCGGGCGTTTCGAACTGCACAATCGCGTCCCGCAGCGCCGCGCGAAAGGTCGGATCGGCATGGATGTCGTTATGGCCTGCATCGATCTGCCGGGACAGGACCACGGCGTCGGGCCGGCTGCCCCGCAGCGCGTCCTCCAGCGCCTGCGCGCGCGCGGGCGGGATGATGCTGTCGCGCGCGGCGCTGATCAGCGCCACGGGCGCGGTGGCTGTCGCCAGATCATCAGCGGGTGTCATGGAGTGACGAAAGAGTGCCCGCACCGGCAGGAACGGATAATGCTGCCGCGCCACTGTCGTCAGGTCGTCGAACGGCGTGACCAGCACCACACCGGCCAGCGCCCGCCGGGCAGCCAGATGCGCGGCCGGCCCAGTGCCGATGGAAAATCCCACCGCCACCACCGGGCGCGGCCCGGCCCGTGCCTGCAGATGGTCATGCACGGCGACCGCATCGGCCAGCAGCGCCGCGGCCGAGGGGCGCCCGGTGCTGGGCGCATAGCCACGGAAATGAAAGCTCGCCACCTCATGATCCGGCAGCACCTGGTGTAAATAGAGCGCCATCGCTGCCGCGTTCCAGGCATTCCCGCCAAAGCCCAGCACCAGCGGGCGTTCCGCCCCGTCCCCACGGGCCGCCGGGATCATCTGCCCGTGCAGCCGATCGCCCCCCGGAAGGTCCAGCGCCAGCGCGGTCGCCCCCGCCGGCAGGTCCGGGGCCGGGCCGGTCGCCGCGCGCGGAAAGAGGAGCGCGCCCTGGCCTAGCGCCACCGCCAACACCAGGGCCAGATAGCCCAGGCCCAGCCCGCCCAGCAGTTTCACAACCAGCGCCATCGCGTTCCCCCTTTGGGTGGCGCCTTGCGCGGCGGCCTTATGCCTTGCGCCATCCCGGCCGGCCGCGCCCGCCGACCAGCCCGGCGCGCACCCGTGCTTTCAGCAGCGGCCGTGGCCGGAAGCGTTCGCCATAGGCGTCATGCATGATTTCCTGCGCCTGCAGGCACAGGCTGGAGGTGGTGGCGTCCATCAGTTCGAACGGTCCCATCGGATGGCCCAGGCCCAGCTTGCAGGCGGTGTCGATATCCTCGGGCGTGGCGACGTCTTCTTCGACCAGCCGCACCGCCTCAATCATCAGCACATGCAGCAGGCGGTTCACCGCAAAGCCTGTCACATCCTTGATCCGGATCGGTTTCTTGCCCAGGTCAGAGCATATGCCCATCACCTGCTCTACCACATCGGGGTCGGTGAAATGGCCCGGGATCACCTCGACCAGCGGCATGCGGCTGACCGGCGAGAAGTAATGCGTGCCGATGAACCGCCCGCGCCGCGCCTCGCCCACGCAGGACGCCAGCACCGTGATGGGAATGGTCGAGGTGTTCGATGCAATGATGCAGTCCGCCGGGCAGTGCCGGTCCAGGTCGGCAAAGACCGCGGCCTTGACCTCCTGGCTCTCGAACACCGCCTCGGTGACCATGGCACAATCGGCGAAATCGGCCAGATCGGTGGTCGGCGCGATACGATCCAGCGCGGCGCGGTCGGCTTCGGCAAAGAGGCCCCGCGCGATGCCCTTGTCGATGATTGCCGCCAGCCGTTCCATCGCGGCCGTCAGGGCCGCCTCGGTCTGGTCATGCAGCCGGACGCGGTGCCCGGCCAGCGCAAAGACCAGCGCGATTTCGCGCCCCATCAACCCTGCACCGACGACGCCGGCCTGCATTGTCTTGCTCATGTCCTCTCTCTCTCTCCCCCTCTGTGTGTGTTTTCCGTGCCGCCCCGCCGCGCTATCCGGCTGCCCCAGCGCCGTCATCCAGCGCCACCCAGACCGGTGTGTGGTCCGAGGGTTTTTCCCAGTCGCGCGGCGCCTCCTCGACCCAGGCATCCTGCAGCCGGTCGGCGGCCTGGGCCGAGAGCAGCAGATGGTCGATGCGGATGCCGTCACCCCGCGCCCGCGCGCCGGCCTGATAGTCCCAGAAGGTAAAGGGACCGGGGCCCGCAGGGTGGCGCAGGCGGATGGCATCGTAAAGCCCCAGCGCTGTCAGCCGGCGAAAGGCCGCGCGCGTGTCGGGGCGAAAGAGTGCGTCCTCGCGCCAGGCATCGGGGCGGGCGGCATCGGCGGGCTGCGGGATCACGTTATAGTCGCCCGCCAGCACCAGCGGCCCCTCCTGCGCCATCAGATCGGCCACGCGGGCCTGCATCCGCGCCATCCAGGCCAGCTTGTAGTCGTATTTCGGCCCCGGCGCGGGGTTGCCGTTGGGCAGATAGAGGCCGCAGACATGCACGCCCGCCACCCGCGCCTCGATCCAGCGGGCCTGCATGTCGTCCTCGTCGCCCGGCAGGCCGCGGCGCACGGTCTGGAGCGGCGCCTTCGACAGGATCGCAACGCCGTTGAAGCCCTTTTGCCCGTGCGTTTCCAGATGATAGCCGCGGCTTTCGATCAGATCGCGCGGAAAGGTCTCGTCGGTGGACTTGATTTCTTGCAGTACCGCGACATCGGGCGCGCTTTCGTCCAGCCAGCGGGCCAGGACATCGGCGCGGGCCTTGATGCCGTTGATGTTGAACGTGGCGATGCGCATGCCCGGCGCCCCCTCAGCGGTTGCCGCCGCTGGCAAAGCGCCCGGCATCCTCGGCCGCGCGGCGCAGGGCGCGGGCCTTGTTCACCGTCTCCTGCCATTCGGCCTGCGGGTCGCTGTCCAGCACCACGCCACCGCCGGCCTGGATGTAAAGCGTGCCGTCCTTGACCACCGCGGTGCGCAGCGCGATGCACATGTCCATCTCGCCATTGGCGGCGAAATACCCGGCAGCACCACCGTAGATGCCGCGCTTTTCGGGTTCCAGTTCGTCGATGATCTGCATGGCGCGGATCTTTGGCGCGCCGGAAACCGTGCCCGCAGGCAGACCGGCCAACAGGGCCGACAGCGCATCCTCGCCGTCGCGCAGATCGCCCACGACGTTGGAGACGATGTGCATGACGTGGGAATAGCGTTCGATGATGAATTCCTCGGTGGGGCGCACCGTGCCGATCTGTGCCACCCGGCCCACATCGTTGCGGCCCAGGTCCAGCAGCATCAGATGCTCGGCGCGTTCCTTGGGGTCGGCCAGCAGGTCGGCCTCATGCGCGCGGTCTTCCTCTGGCGTGGCGCCGCGGGGGCGGGTGCCGGCGATGGGGCGGATGGTCACCTGCCCGTCGCGCAGCCGCACCAGAATTTCCGGGCTGGCGCCGACGACATGAAAGCCGCCGAAATCGAAGAAGAACATGAAGGGCGAGGGGTTGGTGCGCCGCAGCGAGCGGTAAAGCGCAAAGGGCGGCAGCGGGAAATCCTGCGCCCAGCGTTGGCTGGGCACGACCTGAAAGATATCGCCCGCGCGGATATAGTCGCGTGCCTTCTCCACCGCTGCCAGATAGTCGGCCTGCGACACGTTCGACCGCGCCTCGCCCACCTGCGCCGTGCTGCCCAGCGCGCGGCCCATGCCTGCGGCCTCGCGCTCCAGGTCGCGCAGCGCTTCCATCACGCGTTCGGCCGCCTGCGCATAGGCCGCCCGGGCCGAGATATCGGGGTCATGCCAGGCGGGTGCAACAACCGTCACATCGCCCTTCACCCCGTCCAGCACCGCCACCACCGAGGGGCGCATCAGCAGCGCATCGGGCACGTCCAGCGGGTCGGGGTTGGTGAGCGGCAGATCCTCGACCAGGCGCACCATGTCATAACCCAGATAGCCGAAAAGCCCGGCACTGGCCGGTGGCAGCCCCTCTGGCATGTCGATGCGGCTTTCGGCCAGAAGCGCGCGCAGCGCGTCCAGCGGATGGCCGGGCTGATCCTGCCAGGCGGTATCGTCAAAGCGCGCCTGGCGGTTGATCCGCGCCTGCGCGCCGCGGCATTGCCAGATCAGGTCCGGCTTCATGCCGATGATGGAATAGCGGCCCCGAACCTCGCCCCCTGTCACGGATTCCAGCATGAAGCTGTCGCGCCGGTTGCCCACCAGTTTCAGATACAGCGATACCGGCGTGTCCAGATCGGCGGCCAGCCGGGCATGGACCAGCTGGTTGCGCCCGGCCTGCCAGCCGGCGTTGAAGCTGTCGAAATCCGGGCTGATGGTGGCGTCGTCGGACATGGCGCAATTCCCGGCTATGGCGCCCGGGCAAGGGGCGGTCGGCAAGGGGCGATCAGGCGGCTCAGCGAAGGGCGGCGTGCACTGCGTCGATCGCGGCCTGATTGAGAGAGATCCCGGCCTCCCGCTCCAGTGCGCGGCCGAAATAGGCAAAGACATCCTCGGCGAGCGCGCCACCGATCTGCTGATCGATGACGCTGATCAGCCGCCCTGTCTGGGCGTCATCGGTATCGGCGGCCTGACGGTCGGTCAGCATGGCCAGAGCCAGGTTGCCCTCGTGCACCAGCATGACCGGATCACCGGGCGCGGCGGTAAAGATGCGCTCCAGCAGGGACGCGGGCACGCCGGGCACGCGGTCGGTGCGGGTGATGTTCTCGTAGCTTTCGGCCGCCACGCCCTGCGCCGCGCCAAAGGCTTCCGGCCCGTCAGCGGCCAGTTGCGGGGCCAGCGTCTCGCTCAGTGCACGCAACGCTTCGGCCACGGCCCGGGCACGCGCCCCGGCCTCGGCCTCGGCGCGCACCTCGGCCAGCGGGCGGGGGGCGGGCGGGGTCACCCCCTCCAGCCGCATGGCGATCAGCCCGCCGTTTTCCAGCGTCAGCAATTCGGGGAAATCATCCTCACCCAGCGCCGCGGCGGCGGTGCGGAATTCCTCATGGGCCGCGATCCCCTCGCTGGAGCCGCGCGCCCAGTCGATGCGGCCCAGTTCGAACGCGGTCTCGTCGGCCAGTTCCTCCAGCGTGGCGCCCCCGGCCAGCAGGTCGTCGAAAAGGTCGACATCGTCGGCGATGGCCCGGCGTGCGGTGTCGCCGGCCAGTTCCGGGCGCAGGTCCTCGGCGGCGTCTTCGAAACTGATTTCCTGTGCCGCAAGGACGGCATTCATGCGAAACAGCGCCGGGCCGACAGGGCTGGGATGCGGGCCGGTCACGCTGCCCGGCTCTTCCAGCGCGAAGACGGCATCGCCGGCGTCGCGCAATTGTGCGCGGCTGACATCGCCCATGTCGGTATCTTCCAGATCCAGCCCGCGCGCTGCCACCAGGTCCTCGAAGCTGGCGCCGGCCGACAGTTCCGCCATCGCCGCCTCTGCCGCCGCCTCGTCAGGATAGACCAGCCGTTCGACCAGCCGCCGCTCGGGCTGCATGAAGTCGTCGATGCGCGAGTCATAAAGCGCGCGCAGCGCGTCCTCGTCGATCTCGATATCATCGACCAGCATGGACGGTGTCAGCACGACATAGGTGATCTCGCGTGTCTCGGGCGCGGTGAAATCGTCGATATTGGCCTCGTAAAAGGCGGTGATTGCGTCCTCGGACGGGGCCGGTACCGGGGTTTCCAGCGCATCCTCGCCCAGCGTGAAGACCACGAAGCCGTGGCGCGTGGCGTAGAAATCGACCAGCGCATCGCGCAGGTTGTCCGGGGTCTGCACGCCGCCGATGGTCGCCATCTGCAGGATGCCGCGCGCCGCCTCATGGCGCAGGTCTGCCTCGAATTCGGCCTCGGTCAGGCCGGCGTTCTGCAGCACGAAGCGATAGGTCTCGCGGTCGAAACTGCCGCGCGGGCCGTGGAACGCCTGGATCTGGCGCAGGGTGTCGCCGATGGTCTCGTCCCCGACCGAGATGCCGATGCGCGCGGCCTCGGCCTCCAGCGCGGCATTGCTGACCAGCCGGGCACGGACCGTCGCATCCAGCCCCACCTCGCGCGCGCGGGTAAAGGGAAAGGCCTGCCCGGTCTGCTGCTCGATCGCCCGCATCTCGTTCTGCAGGGCGCGCATGTAGGCGTTGGCCGATATGTCACGTCCGCCGACCTGGCCGATGCTGCGCACCTGACCGCCCAGAAAGCCGTCTATCCCGAACCCGGCCAAGCCCAGGATCAGAAAGCCGATCATGATCCAGACGAAGACGTTCTGCTTGCTCTTGGCCTTGGCCATACTGCCGATACCCCGTTTTCCTGTGCGCCTTCTCTATTCAGATGGGGGGCGCGGGGCAAGAGGTCTGGACACCACTGGACGGCCCCTGAGGGGGTGATTACCTGAATGTCACGCCACCGGCCGCGCCGCCGGCGGTCAAGCCGATGTCAAAACCGCCGACGCAAAGCCCCTGTGACCCCGCCATGCCGCCTGTCGTGTCACCGCCTCTGCCCAGCCTGTCGCAATCGCCCACTGATCCCGGCTTCGTTCAGAACCCCTATCCGTTCTATGACCGCGCCCGGGCGCTGGGACCGCTGGTTCGCTGGCAGGAATACGGCCTGCCCGTGGCGACCCGTCTGGCGGCAATGAATGCCCTGCTGAAGGATCGTCGCCTGGGCCGCGAACGGCCTTCCGGGCAGCGCTGTCCGATGCCTGCGCATATGGCGGGTTTCGCCGCGCTGCAGGCCGATTCCATGCTGGAACTGGAGCCACCACGCCAGCGCCATCTGCGCGCGGCGGTGCAGGCGGCGCTGACCCCGGCGATGGTGGCCGCGCAGGCCCCGGTGATAGAGACCCTGGCCGGCGCGCTGGTCGATGCCTTTCCGGCCCATGGTCCCTTCGACCTGGTGACGGCCTATACCGAAGTTCTGCCCGCGCGGGTGATCCTGCATGTCATGGGCTTGCCGGAGGTGCCGCTGGCCGATCTGCAGCGCTGGTCAGAGGCGATGGTGCGCGTCTACCAGGCCGGCTGCGACCGCGCGGCAGAGGACGCGGCCGAGGATGCCGCGCGCGCCTTTGTCGATTATGTGACCCGGGCCATCGTCCGGCGTCGCGCCCGGCCCGGCACCGGGATGCTGGACGCGCTGATTGCGGCCTGCGATGCCGGGGCGGGGCTGGCGCCGGCGGAACTGGTGGCCAATGCCGTGCTGGTGATGAACGCCGCGCGCGAGGCCACGGTGCATGCGCTGGGCAATGCGGTGGCGGTGCTTCTGGCCCATGGCGACGCCGATCAGCGCCGCGCCTGGCTGGCGCCCGGGCAGATCGAGGAAACGGTCGAGGAATGCCTGCGCTTCGATCCGCCGCTGCATCTGTTCACCCGTCATGTCTATGAAGAGGTCGAGGTCATGGGACACCGGCTGCCAGCCGGCAGCGAGGTGATCTGCCTGCTGGGTGCGGCCGGGCGTGACCCCGCGCGGATCGAGGCGCCGCACCGCTTTGACCCCTACCGCCCGTCAAAGCCGCATCTGGCTTTTTCGGCCGGGGTGCATTTCTGTCTGGGCGCGGCGCTGGCAAGGCTGGAACTGAAGCTGGCGCTGCGCACGCTGTTCACGCGTTGCCCGGTGCTGCGGCTGACGGCGCCGCCGGTCTATGCCGACAGTTATCATTTCCGCGGGCCAGGGGCGCTGATGGTCAGCCCGGGCTGAGCGTGTTGTCCCGCCTGCTCAGTCCTCGCGCGCCAGGGCGGCGGCCTTGCGGGCGCGGGCGGTGATGCCGTCCCAGTCGCCGGCGCGGATCATGGCGGCGGGGGCTACCCAACTGCCGCCCACGCAGACGACGTTCTGCAGGTGCAGCCAGTCTGCGGCGCTGTCTTCGGTGATCCCGCCGGTGGGCACGAAATCGGCCTGGGGCAGGGGGGCGCGCAGGGCGCGCAGCATGGCCTGACCGCCCGCGGCCTCGGCGGGGAAGAACTTCAGCACCCGGTAGCCGGCCTCCAGCAACACCATCGCCTCGCTGGCCGTGGCGGCGCCGGGCAGCAGCGGCAGGCCTTGTGCGCTGCAGGCAGCGATCAGGCCGTGCGTGGCGCCGGGCGAGACGGCGAATGTGCCACCCGCGGCGCGCACCCTTGCCGCGTCATGGGCGGTAAGCACCGTGCCCGCGCCGACCCGCGCGCCGGGCACCCGCGCCATGGCGGCGATGGCATCGAGCGCGCAACCGGTGCGCAGCGTCACCTCCAGCACCGGCAGGCCACCGGCGACCAGCGCGCGGGCCAGCGGCTCTGCGTGGCGCAGATCGTCGATCACCAGCACCGGCATCACCGGCGCCAGCCGGCAGAGCGACAGAATGGCATGGGTTTGCAGGGCTGGGGTCATCGCGGGGGTCCTTCTGCTTCCGTCGCCGACAATCCACACTTCCGCCGTGGCTGCAACCCCGTCATGCCGCCGGCTGTGACAGAAACGCCGGTTTCCAGCGTGCCGCGGGGCCGAAGGGCCCGGCCGGCGCGGCCCCCTCGATGGGGGCCAAGCCGGCCCCCCCGCCCCCGGTCACCCCGCCACGGCAAGGGGCCGCGCCAGTCGCCCGGCGCGGCCCCTCTTGCCGTTGACATGCGCCTCAGAAGAACGCCTGCAGCCCGGTCTGCGCCCGGCCCAGGATCAGCGCATGCACGTCATGCGTGCCCTCGTAGGTGTTCACCGTCTCCAGGTTCACCATGTGGCGTATAACCTGATATTCCTCGGAAATCCCGTTGCCGCCATGCATGTCGCGCGACACGCGGGCGATATCCAGCGCCTTGCCGCAGTTGTTGCGCTTGATCAGGCTGATCATTTCCGGCGCGGCCTGCGCGGCGTCCATCAGCCGGCCCACCTGCAACGCGCCCTGCAGGCCCAATGTGATCTCGGTCTGCATGTCGGCCAGCTT
>SKHK01000065.1 GCA_007117005.1 Paracoccaceae bacterium | reverse complement strand
CGCCGATATCCTGTTCGGCACGCATGGTCAGTTCACCCCCGGCGGCGCGATCCGGCTGGGCGCGGCCATCGAACCCTACCTGCCGCTGTGGTACGAAGAACCCATCCCGCCCGACAACCTGCTGGATTTCGCGCAGGTCGCGCAGGCGGTGCGCATTCCGCTGGCCACCGGCGAACGGATGACCACCAAGGCCGAATTCGGCACGCTGCTGCGCACTGGCGGCGCATCCATCCTGCAACCTGCCACGGGCCGGTCCGGGGGCTTGTGGGAAACAAAGAAGATCGCCGCGCTGGCCGAGGCCTTCGGCGCCCAGGTCGCCCCGCACCTGTACGCCGGGCCGGTGGAATGGGCCGGCAATATCCATCTGGCCGCCACGCTGCCCAACCTGCTGATGGTCGAGAGCATCCAGGAGGGCGGCGATTTCCACCTGCCGCTGATCGGCCACACCATCCGCGTGGAAGAGGGATTCATCCGTCCGCCACAGGCGCCGGGGCTGGGCATCGCCTTTGACGAGGCGATGGCGCGCGCGCATCCTCATGACGGCACGGCGCTGCATCTGGAGATGCAGGAAGCCCCCTGCGACTATGCCCAGGGCAATGCCTTTGCCGGCGGCGCGGCGCGGGATTGACCCGACCGGCTGCGCCCGCGCTGCATTGCCGCATGCTCACGCCGCGCTGCCGCATCCGGAAGTCAAGCGCATAAACCGGGTTGCAATCCTGCGCGTGTCGCGTTTGGATGGCAGCATGTCGCAAACGGCTGAACGATTTTCCGGGTTTCCTTGCGCTAATGGGCGCCGGGAAAACGACAAGCGGGGCGCATCAGCGCCATCAGCCACAAGAACATCCTGACAGGGAGACCATGATGAAAGACTTCACCACCCATTCCGCAACGATCCACCCGGCCGCAGCGATGTATGCGCGCGAGCATCAGGACGGCAAGCTGAGCCGGCGCGAATTCATGACCCGCGCCACCGCGCTGGGTGTCGCAGCCACCACCGCCTATGGCCTGATCGGCGCTGCGGCCCCCGGCATGGCGCGCGCCGACACCCCGCAGATGGGTGGCAGCCTGCGCATGCAGATGGACATCAAGGCCCAGCGCGACCCCCGCACCTGGGACTGGTCGGAACTGGCCAACGTCTGCCGCGGCTGGCTGGAATACCTGGTCAGCTACGAACGGGACGGCTCGCTGGTGCCGGTGCTGCTGGAAAGCTGGGAGGCCAACGACGACGCCACCGAATATACCCTGCGCGTGCGCCCCGGCGTAAAGTGGAACAATGGCGACGATTTCACCGCCGAGCATGTGGCGCATAACATCGCGCGCTGGGCCGATGCCTCGGTCGAGGGGAACTCGATGGCCTCGCGCATGGGCGCGATTTCCGAGGACGGACAGTTGCGCGACGGCGCGGTCGAGGTTGTCGATGACCTGACCCTGCGGCTGCATCTGTCGGCGCCCGATATCGCCATCATCGTCAGCATGGCCGATTATCCGGCCGCGGTGGTACATCCGTCCTTCACCGGCGACGACCCTGTGGCCAACCCCATCGGCACCGGCCCCTACCGCCCCGTGCGCCACGAGACCGGCATCGGCGCGCTGATCGAGCGCAACCCCGATCATACCTGGTGGAACGAGGGCAATGGCGCCTTCCTGGACACGATCGAATTCGTCGATCTGGGCACCGACCCCTCGGCCTGGGTGGCGGCGGCGGAATCGAACGAGATCGATATCCTGTATCAGACCACGAATGACTTTCTGGATATATTCAATGGCATCGGCTGGACCCAGACCGAGGCCGTGACGGCCTCGACCATCGCCGTGCGCTTCAACCAGACGCAAGAGCCCTATGACAACGTCAACGTGCGCCGGGCGCTGCAGATGGCGGTGGATAACGAGGTGGTGCTGGAACTGGGCTACAACGACCTGGGCGAGGTGGCCGAAAACCACCATGTCGCGCCGATCCACCCCGAATATGCCGAGATGGATGCCCCGGAATGGAACCCGACGGCTGCGCGCGAAATGATCGAGGCCGAGGGCCTGGCCGATTTCGAGTTCGAGCTGATCTCGATCGACGACAACTGGCAGGCGGCGACCTGTGACACCGTCGCGGCCGAGATCCGCGATGCCGGCATCAACATCCGCCGCACCATCCTGCCTGGCGCCACCTTCTGGAACGACTGGCTGAACTATCCGTTCTCCTCGACCGAGTGGAACATGCGCCCGCTGGGTGTGCAGGTGCTGACCCTGGCTTACCGCTCGGGGGCGGCCTGGAACGAGGCGGGCTTTGCCAACGAGGAATTCGACGCGCTGCTGGATCAGGCCAATGGCATCGCCGATGCAGACGAACGCCGCGAGGTGATGGCGCAGCTGCAGCAGATCATGCGCGACGAAGGCGTGCTGATCCAGCCCTACTGGCGCTCGCTCTTCCGGCACGCGCGGGCCAATGTCCACGGGGCCGAGATGCACCCGACCTTCGAGGTGCGCTACCAGTCCTACTGGATGTCGTGATCCGGGTCCGATGACCCCGGCGCGGGGGCGGGCAGCCGCCCGGCCCCGCGCATGGCCTTCCTGCCCCTGTGGCGCCTGACCCGCCGCGCCCCCCCTGCCAGGTCGCGCCGCGCCTTCGCCGCACAGCCACCGGAGACGCCATGCTGCTCTTCCTGCTTCGTCGCATCGGCGTCATGCTGCTGACGGCCCTGTGCCTGACCTTCGTGGTTTTCTACCTGACCAACCTTCCGGCAAAGCTGGAAACCCTGGCCAAGACACAGGCAGGCTCACGCATTTCGGATGCCGAGGTGCAAAGCTGGCTGGCGCGCAACGGCTATGACGCACCGATGCTGGCACGCTATGGCGAATGGCTGGGCGTGCTGCCGGGCTGGACGCGGGAAGCCGAAGACGGCACGCTGACCGGCCGCTGCATGCGCGATGTGGAAGACCCCGCCATGGCGCCGGCGCGCTGCGGCATCTTTCAGGGCTATCTGGGCCAGTCCACCCGCTTTCGCGCCCCGGTGTCAGAGGTCATCGGCGCACGGCTGGGGGCCACGGGCTGGCTGATGCTGTGGGTAGTGATCGTCATGGTGCCGATGGCGCTGATCGTCGGCGTGCTGGCGGGCATGCGCGAGGGCTCGCGCACCGACCGATCGCTTTCCACCTTCGCCATCGCCTCGACGGCGACGCCGGAATATGTCTCGGGCGTGGTGTTCATCGCGCTGCTGGCCTCCACAACCGTCGGCCTGTCGCCCCTGCTGTCCAGTTGGGGCTGGCTGCCGGAAAATACCGCGCTCTTCCAGGGCAACGCCCGCTCGGCGCTTGACCAGATCACCTTTTGGAACTTCACCCTGCCGGTGATGACCATCGCGCTTTACGGGATGGGCTATGTGGCGCGCATCACGCGCGCCTCGATGACCGAGGTGATGACCCAGCAATATATCCGCACCGCCCGGCTGAAGGGCGTCAGCTTTCCCAACATCGTCATGCGCCATGCCCTGCGCAACGCGCTGATCGCCCCCTTCACGGTGATCATGCTGCAGATTCCCTGGCTGCTGAACGGCGTCGTGGTGGTCGAGGTGCTGTTCAGCTATCCGGGCTTCGGCTGGGTGCTGTTCGAGGCCGCGGTGAACAACGATATCGAGCTTCTGCTTGCCGCCTCCATGGTCGCGGTGGTGGTGGTGCTGCTGACACAACTGATTTCGGACGTGGGGTATGTCTTCCTGAACCCGCGCATCCGGATCTCGTAGGGAGGGCGGCACATGGACCCCTTGGGCTGGTTCGAGATCCTCGGTCGCATGGCCTGGCAGTTCATGCCGGTCTGGATCGCGCTGATCGTCACCTTCACGCTGTCGATCGCCTTCAAGCGCAAGCTGGGCCTCTACGGCAAGCTGTTTGACTCGCGCATCGGCATGGTGGGCTTCTTCATCGTCGCCTTCTGGCTCTTCACGGCCTTCTTCGCCGATTACATCATCACCCATAACCCGCTGTCGCAGGGACGCGGCATGCGCAACGCGGCGCCCGGCACGCCCATGGCCCGGCTGGCCGAGGGGATGTACGAATACTACCTGCTGGGCGGCGACACCCGGGCGCGCGACGTGTTCTCCCGCGCCGTGATGGGCGCGCGCGAGGTGCTGACCATCGCCCCCTTCGCGGCCATGATCTCCTTCATGATCGGCATTTCGCTGGGGCTGCCCGCGGGCTACATCGGCGGGCGGCTGGATACCGGGCTGACCTTTGTCGCCAACCTGGTGCTGGCCTTTCCGGTGATCCTGCTCTTCTTCCTGCTGGTCGCGCCGGAAATCCAGGACACGGCGATCCCGGTATCCATGGCCGGCGTGCTTTTCCTGGTGCCGGTCCTGTTCTTCATGGTGCTGGTCAACAGCCGCTTCCACACCCAGCCCTGGAAACGCAACCTCTACGTTGGGCTGGTGCTGGCCTTCGGGCTCTGGGCCTATTCGGGGCTGGCGTTCAACGCCGACCCGCTGGGCTTCTGGGGCATGTCGCCGAACCTCTTGAACGTCTTCGTGGCCGTCGTGTTCGTCAACGCGCCCACCGTCTTCCGGATCGTGCGCGGCATCACGCTGGACATCAAGACGCGCGACTATGTCGCCGCCGCCCAGACACGGGGCGAGGGGCCGTGGTACATCATGATGTGGGAAATCCTGCCCAATGCGCGCGGGCCGCTGATCGTCGATTTCTGCCTGCGCATCGGCTATACCACCATCCTTCTGGGCACGCTCGGCTTCTTCGGCCTCGGCGTCTCGCCCGAAAGCCCGGACTGGGGCTCCACCATCAACGACGGCCGCTCGGTCCTGCGTAGCCATCCGCATCTGGCGCTGGTGCCGGCGCTCTCGCTGATGTCGCTGGTCCTGGGCCTGAACCTGCTCGCCGACGGCTTGCGCGAAGAAAGCCTGAAGGACTGATCCGCATGATGCCCTTCATCTTGCCTCAAATACTCCACGGGGGTGCGGGGGTGTGAAACCCCCGCTTCCCAGCTCTCAACCGGGGAAACGCCATGTCTGACTGGGACCCGTCGCAGCCCATCCTGGAGATCGAGAACCTCTCGATCTCCTTCTTCACCCGCCTTCGGGAAATCCCGGCGGTGATGGATTTCTCCTGCACCGTCCTGCCGGGCGAGGCGATGGGGCTGGTGGGCGAATCCGGCTGCGGCAAGTCCACCGTCGCGCTGGCTGTGATGCGCGATCTGGGCGTCAACGGCCGAATCGTCGGCGGGTCGATCAAGTTCAAGGGCCGCGACCTGACCAACATGAGCATGGAGGAGCTGCGCAAGATCCGCGGCTCTGAAATCGCCATGATCTATCAGGAACCCATGGCCAGCCTGAACCCGGCGATGAAGATCGGCCGGCAGTTGATGGAAGTGCCGATGATCCATCGCGGCATGGCTGCGGGCGAGGCCCGCGCCCTGGCGCGCCAGTTGGTCGCCGATGTCCGCCTGCCGGACCCCGACCGCATCCTGGACGCCTATCCGCATCAGCTTTCCGGCGGCCAGCAACAGCGCATCGTCATCGCCATGGCGCTGATGTCGAAACCGGCGCTGCTGATCCTCGATGAGCCCACCACCGCGCTGGATGTGACGGTCGAGGCCGGCATCGTCGATCTGGTCAACGAACTGGCCGAAAAGACCGGCACCTCGATGCTGTTCATCAGCCACAACCTTGGCCTGGTGCGCGAGGTCTGCAACCGCATCACGGTGATGTATTCCGGCGAGGCGGTGGAGACCGGCGCCATCGACGACGTGTTCAACCGGATGCGCCACCCCTACACGCAGGCGCTGTTCCGTGCGATCCCGCTGCCTGGCGCCGACAAGAACGCCCGCCCGCTGCGCGCCATTCCCGGCAATTTCCCGCTGCCGCATGAACGCCCGCCGGGCTGCAATTTCGGCCCGCGCTGCGACTATTTCCAGCAGGGGCGCTGCGATGCGGCCGAGATCGCCATGCATCCCGTGCCCGGCGACGAACGCCACGACACCCGCTGCCTGCGCCCGTCCGAGATCGACTGGGAGGCGCTGTGGAAGGCCGATAGCACCCGCGCGCGCGGCGAGATCGGCGAGGTGGTGCTGCGCATGGAGGATGTGCGCAAATACTACGAGGTCGCGGCGTCGAGCCTGTTCTCGGGCGGCGACACCAAGGTGGTCAAGGCCAACGAGACGCTGAGCTTCGAGGCCCGCGCGGGCGAGACGCTGGCCATTGTGGGCGAATCCGGTTGCGGCAAGTCGACCTTTGCCAAGGTGCTGATGGGGCTGGAGACAGCGACCGGCGGCAAGATCAGGCTGTTTGACGAGAACGTGCAGTCGACGCCCATCCAGGCGCGCAATGCCGATACGGTATCCACGCTGCAGATGGTGTTCCAGAACCCGTTCGACACGCTGAACCCGTCGATGACCGTTGGCCGGCAGATCATCCGCGCGCTGGAGATTTTCGGCATCGGCAAGAATGACGGCGAGCGGCGCCAGCGGATGCTGGAACTGCTGGACCTGGTGAAGCTGCCGCGCGAATTCGGCGACCGCATGCCGCGGCAGTTGTCCGGCGGGCAGAAGCAGCGCGTGGGCATCGCGCGGGCCTTTGCGGGTGACGCCAAGGTGGTGATCGCCGACGAGCCGGTCTCGGCGCTGGATGTGTCGGTGCAGGCGGCGGTGACCGAGCTTTTGATGGATATCCAGCGCAAGAACCAGACGACGCTGCTGTTCATCAGCCATGACCTGTCGATCGTGCGCTACCTGTCGGACCGGGTGATGGTGATGTATCTGGGCCATGTAGTGGAGATCGGCACCACCGATCAGGTATTCGCGCCCCCTTATCACCCTTATACCGAGGCGTTGCTTTCGGCCGTGCCGATTGCCGATACGAAGGTCACGAAGCGGCGCATCGTGCTGGAGGGGGATATCCCGTCGGCGATGAACCCGCCGCCGGGCTGCCCGTTCCAGACCCGCTGCCAGTGGAAATCCCAGGTGCCCGGCAATCTGTGCGAGCAGGCGGTGCCGCCGATGGTCGACCTGGAGGGCGGGCATCAGATCAAATGTCATCTGTCGCGTCAGCAACTGGCGGGGATGGAGCCGGTTTTTCGCTTTCCCGACGCTGCCGAATAGGGCGGGCCGGGCAGGGCAGGCCGGGCAGGGGGGCTTTGCCTCCCTCGGGCCTTCGGCCCTCACCCCCCAGAGTATTTTTCGTAAGATGAAGGGGCTTGTCAGCGGTGGGGCTGCAGGGTTTTATGGCCGCGTGGCAGATGGGGGCGGCATGGGTTATTCGGGCTGGCGGGTCTTTACCGAAGGGTTGCGCGGCAACCGTGGCTGGAAGCCGGCATGGCGGCGCCCGGCGCCGAAGCCCGCCTATGATGCGATCATCATCGGGGGCGGGGGGCACGGGTTGGCCACGGCCCATTATCTGGCGAAGAACCACGGTTTGACCAATGTGGCCGTTCTGGAAAAGGGCTGGCTGGGCGGTGGCAATATAGGGCGCAACACCACCATCGTGCGGGCGAATTACCAGTTGCCCGGCAATTCGGAATTCTATTCCTTTTCCCTGAAGCTGTGGGAGGGAATGGAGTGCGATCTGAATTACAACGTGATGCATTCGCAGCGCGGGCTGATCAACCTCTTTCATTCCGACGGCCAGCGCGATGCCTTTGCCCGGCGTGGCAACATGATGCGTGCGCAGGGCGATGATGCCGTGCTGCTGGACCGCGAGGGCGTGCGTGCGATGCTGCCCTGGCTGGATTACGATCAGGCGCGGTTTCCCATCTATGGCGGGCTCTACCACCCGCGCGGGGGCACCGCGCGCCATGATGCCGTGGCCTGGGGTTATGCGCGCGCCGCCGACCGGCGCGGGGTCGATCTGATCGAGCAATGCGCGGTCACCGGCATCGACACCGAGGGCGGGCGCGTGACCGGCGTGCAGACCACGCGCGGCCCGATCCGGGCGCCGAAGGTGGGCATCGTGGTGGCGGGGCGTTCGTCACAGGTGGCGGCGATGGCCGGGATGCGGCTGCCGATAGAAAGCCATGTTTTGCAGGCTTTCGTCACCGAGGGGCTGAAGCCGGTGATCGACCATGTGATCAGCTTCGGCATGGGGCATTTCTATATCAGCCAGTCCGACAAGGGCGGGCTGGTTTTCGGCGGCGATCTGGATTTCTACGCCTCCTATGCCGCGCGGGGCAACCTGCCGATGGTCGAGCATGTGATGGAGGCCGGCATGACGCTGATGCCGATGATCGGCCGGTCAAAGGTGTTGCGCAGTTGGGGCGGGATCATGGACATGTCGCCCGATGGCTCGCCCATCATTGACAGCACCGGTATCGACGGGCTGTATCTGAATTGCGGCTGGAACTATGGTGGGTTCAAGGCGGTGCCGGCCTCGGGCTGGTCGATGGCGCATCTGATGGCCACGGGCCAGCCCTGGCGCGACGCTGCTGCCTTTCGGCTGGACCGTTTCCGCACCGGCAGGGGGATCATGGATGAAGAAGGCACCGGCGCTCAGCACAATCTGCATTAGCCTGGCGGCGGCCATGGTTGCCACGGCGCCCGCGCTGGCCGATATGCCGCGCCCGGGCAGTTGTTTCGTGCGGCTTTATGATCAGGCGCATCTGGCCCGCAACCCCCAGCAGGGGGTCGAGGCCCTGACCGTCTGGTTCGACCGCGAGCGCGACATCGCGCCCCTTGCCATGTATGTGGAGGCACAGATGGGCTGGCAGGGGCAGGCGCCCGCGGATGGGGTGGCGGGCATGGTGCTGGTGCAGGCCGCGCTGTGCGACATCAACGTGCCCGGTGCCTGCGCGGTGGATTGTGACGGCGGCAATGCCGTGCCCCGGGTGCAAGCTGACGGGCGGTTGCGGTTGAGCACGCGCTATTTCCGGATCGAGGATCCTTCTGGCGGATGTGGCGGGTATGAGGAGCCCGGCTCTGCCCCCTATTCCAGCCTGGACGAGGGGCAGGGCGGCGAGACCGTCTATCTGCTGCATCCCGCCCCTGTTTCGGCCTGCGCCGGGCTGATGCGATGAGGCCGGCTTTTCGCCCCTCCTTGGCGCTCGGCGCCTTGCCGGTGCTGGCGCTTGGCCTGGTGCTGACGGCGCCCGCCGCGCAGGCCTTGCCCCATGGCACCTGCTTCATGGCAGAGGGCGCCGCGCTGGACGCCCGGCCCGCGCGCGACGACGTCGCCCGCCTGACCCTGCGTTTCGATCTGGTCGACGGGCACGGCTTTGCCATCGTCGCGCTGCACTTCGGCGATGGCGCGCGCGCGCAGGCCGAAGGGGTGGCGGGGCAGGTCTATGACAACGCGTTCTTTTGCGGCGACGGCACCCTGCAGCTTTGCGACGGTGACGACGATTCCGGCGGCTTTGCATTTGATGGCCCGGCAGCCGACGGCCTGCGCCTGCGCAGCGATTACCTGGCGCTGATCCGCGTGATCGAGGATGGCACCGATTTCACCCATGTCGATCTGACCGACTGGACCGACCCGCCGGGTGGCTGGTTCCACCTTGCCCCGACAGACCCGGCCGATTGCGAGGGTGCATGACCCGCCTGCCTTTCCTGTCGGCCCCTCTTGCCCTTGCTCTGGCATTGTCGGTTGCGCCGCCCGCGGCTGCGCAGTTGCCGGACGGTGCCTGCTATCTTTACGAATGCGACGCAGATTGCGCCCGTCAGGCCGGCGCCAGCGGCGTGGCAGCGCTGTCGATCCGCTTCAACCGCCTGACCCAGCGCGAGCGTGAGAACAAGGTCACGGTCCGCTATGTAGAAATTGCGGCTCTGATGGCCGATCGTGCCCAGGGTGCGCGCGACGGTGTGGCCGGCAAACGCCTGACCCAGACGGCCTTTTGCCGGGCCGAGACGATGAGCTGCTGGACCGGCCGCAACCGCGCCCATTTCACGCTGGAACCGGGGCCAGAGGGGCGGCTGAGCATCGAGACCACCTATTTCCCCGTGGCCGATTACGGCGAAAGCGACCTGGAAAGCGATCTTGCGGCCCATCGCGGGGAGATGGTGCGCTTCACCCTGCACCTCGCCGCGGTCGGCACCTGCCCTTTGGAGTGACCTGATGCGTCTGACCTGTCCCTGTTGCGGCCCGCGCGACCGGCGCGAATTCACCTATTACGGGCATGAGACCTTTCTGCACCGCCCCGCGCCCGATGCGGGGGGGCAGGCCTGGGATGATTACCTGCACAACCGCGACAACCCAGCCGGGCCCACGCGCGACCTGTGGTATCATGACCCCTGCGGAACCTGGCTGGTGGTAGCGCGCGACACCGTCACCCATGCCGTCGAGGGCAGCGAGGCCCTGGCATGAGCGGCGGTTGGCGTATCCCCGGGCGCGGGGCCGGCATCGACCGTCAGCGGCCTTTGCGCTTTCGCTTCGACGGGCGCGAGATGGAGGGGTTTGCCGGGGACACCCTTGCCTCGGCCCTGATGGCGGCGGGGGTGCGGGTGGTGGGCCGGTCCTTCAAGTATCACCGCCCGCGCGGAGTGATGACCGCGGGGGCGGAAGAGCCCAACGCGCTGGTCGAAATCATCGAGGGCGCGCAGCAGACGCCCAACACGCGGGCCACGGTGCAAGAGCTTTACGCCGGTCTGCAGGCACGCAGCCAGAACCGCTGGCCCGGCCTGGGTTTCGATGCGCTGGCGGTGAATGATTTCCTGCACCCGTTCCTGGGCGCGGGCTTTTATTACAAGACCTTCATGTGGCCGCGGCAATTCTGGGAACGGGTCTATGAGCCGATCATCCGCCGCGCGGCGGGGCTGGGCAGCCTGTCCGGCCGGACCGATGAAGGGGCATACGAGAAAGCCTTTGCCTTTTGCGACCTGCTGGTGATCGGCGCGGGGCCTGCGGGGCTGGTGGCGGCGCTGCGCGCGGGCCGGGCCGGGGCGGATGTGATCATGGCCGAGGCCGACACGCAGCCCGGCGGGCGCCTGCTGGCCGATCTGCCGGAAATCGGCGGGCAGGGGGCGCGGGACTGGCTGGCGGGCGTGCAGGCGGAACTGGCGGCGCTGCCCAATGTGCGGGTGATGACGCGCACCACGGTCACCGGCGCTTATGACGGCGGCACCTATGGCGCGCTGGAACGCGTGGGGCTGCACCGGGCCGACCCGGGCGATCTGCCGCGCGAATGTTTCTGGCGCATCGTGGCAAAGCGTGCGGTCATGGCCACGGGCGCGCTGGAACGGCCCATCGCGCATCCGGGCAATGACCGCCCCGGCGTGATGCTGGCCTCGGCCATGCCGGCCTATGTCAACCGCTGGGGCGTGGCGCCGGGGCGGCGGGTGGCGATTTTCGGCAACAATGACAGTGCGCTGGCCACCGCGCAGGCGCTGACGGCGGCGGGCGTGCAGATCGCGGCCTATATCGACCCGCGCCCGGATGTGCCCGCGCTGCAGGATTTCCCGGTCTATCGCGGCGCGCAGGTGGTGGGCACGCGCGGGCGCATGGGGCTGCACACCGTGCAGGTGCGCCATGCCGATGGTGTCAGCGAGGTTCCGGCCGATGCGCTGGGCCTCTCGGGCGGCTGGAACCCCACGCTGCACCTGGCCTGCCACATGAACGGCCGGCCGGAATGGGACGCGCGGATTGCCGCTTTCGTACCGCGTGACGGGATGGTGCCGGGGCTGACCGCGGCCGGCGCGGCGGCGGGGGGCTTGTCCACCGCCGCCTGTCTGACCGACGGCGCGCGGGCAGCCGCCACGGCGCTGGCCGATCTGGGCCTGCCGGTGCCCGAGATGACCCCGCCGGGGGCCGAGGATGCACCCTACGGGATCGCGCCCTTCTGGGCGGTCGATGCCGGCGGTCGGGCCTGGCTGGATTTCGCCAATGACGTCACCACAAAGGACGTGGCGCAGGCCGCGCGCGAGGGTTTCGCCAGTGTCGAGCACATGAAGCGCTACACCACGCAGGGCATGGCGCCGGATCAGGGGAAGAATTCCAACGTGGCGGCGCTGGCGGTGTTGGCCGATGCCACCGGGCAGTCGATCCCGGATACCGGCACCACCACGTTCCGCCCGCCCTTTGTGCCGGTTTCCATCGCCGCGCTGGGGGCCGGGGGCCGGGCCAAGGGCTTTGCGCCCGAACGCCGCCTGACCTCGGACGCGCAGAGCCGCGCCATGGGCGCCCCGATGATCGAGGCCGGGCTGTGGTACCGTCCCAGCTATTTCCCCCGCGTGGGCGAGGCCACCTGGCGCGAGGCCTGCGACCGCGAGGTGGCGATGGTGCGCGGTGCGGTGGGGGTCTGCGATGTTTCCACCCTGGGCAAGATCGACGTGCAGGGGCCGGATGCAGGCCGATATCTGGATTTCCTTTACACCAACCGCATGTCCAGCCTGAAGCCGGGCCGCATCCGCTATGGGTTGATGCTGCGCGAGGACGGGCATGTCATGGATGACGGCACCTGCGCCCGGCTGGGCGAGGGGCATTTCCTGGTCACCACCACCACCGCCGCCGCGGGCCAGGTGATGCGGCACATGGATTTCGTGCAGCAGGCTTTCTGCGCGGACTGGGCGGTTCGTTTCGCTTCGGTCACCGAACATTGGGCGCAATTCGCCGTGGCCGGGCCGCGCGCGCGGGACCTGCTGAACACGTTGCTGGATCAGCCGGTTAGCGCCGACAGCCTGCCCTTCATGGCTTGCCAGCCGGTCACCGTGGCGGGGGTGGCGGGGCGGCTTTTCCGCATCTCCTTTTCCGGTGCGCTGGGGTATGAGGTGGCGGTGCCGGCGCGTTACGGCGCGGCGCTGTTTTCCAGGCTGGTCGAGGGGGCCGAGGCGCTGGGCGGCGGCGCCTACGGCATGGAGGCGCTGAATGTCATGCGCATCGAGAAGGGTTTCATCACCCATGCCGAAATCGACGGGCGGGTGACGGCCTTTGACCTGGGCGTGCAGCGCATGCTCAGCGCTGCGAAGGACTGTATCGGCAAACCGGCCTCGGAACGGCCGGGCCTGATGGACGACGCGCGCGGGCAACTGGTGGGGCTGATGTCGGTGGACCCGGCAGACCGGATCGACGCCGGCGCACCGCTTTACGCCGCCGATGCCCCGGCCCGGGCAGAGAACTGGCAGGGGCATGTCACCTCGGCCGGGTATTCGCCCACGCTGAAAGGCTGGCTGGCGCTGGGGTTTCTGTCGAACGGGCGCGCGCGCCATGGCGAGGTTCTGTGCATCCATGACGCGCTGCGCGGGCGCAAGCTGATGGCGCGGGTCTGCGACCCGGTGTTCCTGGACCCCGAAGGGAGGGCGATGCGTGGCTGATCTGACAGTGACCGAGGCCACCGACGGGCTGGGCCTGCCGCTGGCCATGGGCGATTGCATCCTTTCGGCCCAGGCGCCGGGTACCGCCTGGCTGATCGCGCCCTATCCCGGCCGGCGGGCGGCCTGCTCGGCGGCGCTGGCCCCGCTGGGGTTGAGCTTTCCGGCGCCGGGGCAGGGGCTGGCCGGTCAGGGGCTGGCGGCGGGCGGGCGGCGCATTGTCTGGGCCGGGCGTGACCAGGCGTTCCTGTTCGGCGCCGCCCCGCCCGAGGGGCTGGCCGAGCATGCCGCGTTGACCGACCAGTCCGATGGCTGGGCAGGGCTGCGGCTGCAAGGGCCCGATGCCGAGGCGGTGCTGGCCCGGCTGGTGCCGCTGGACCTGCGCATCGGGGCGTTTCCGGAGGACCATGTGGCCCGGTCTCTGCTGGGTCACATGCCGCTGCTGATCCAGCGCACGGGGCCAGAGACCTTTGCGTTGATGACCTACCGGTCGATGGCCGGTAGCGCAGTGCAAGAGATCGGGCATGCGCTGAAAGCCGTCGCCGCGCGCCGCCGGCTGGGCTGATACCGTTTCCGCTTGATCGCGTCGGCAGGCGCGGGGGCGGGGTGACGCGCCTTCGAAGGCGCGTGCGAACGGGCTTTCCAAAGCCCGTTCTGCGCCCTTGCGCAGGCGAGCCGGGTCAATCAACCGGACCACCTGTGAGCCTCCGACGCAAGACCCCCGCATGACGCGCCCCCGCCGCGCCCGTCCCGCCCGGCGGCAACACCGGGCGGCGCCTGCCTGCCGCCCGGCCGAAGCCGCTGATGCGAAGGGGTGCGGCCCCGCCGCCGCAGGGGCAAGGGTGTCGTCTTCAGTCGCTGGCCAGATCCGGGCGCGGCGTATCGCAGGCCGAATCGGGATGGGGTCCGTCGGCAAGGGCTGGCTGGCCCGTGTCCGATGGCGCGTGCAGGTGCTGCGCCAGGCTGTCGATCAGCGATGCCTTGCGGAAGGGCTTTGCCAGATGCCCGTCGAATCCGGCTGCCAGATAGGCCTCGATCTGGTGGCTCATGGCATT
>SKHK01000301.1 GCA_007117005.1 Paracoccaceae bacterium | reverse complement strand
TTCGGGCCGGCGCGAGTGGGTGGGTGGGGCGCCCAGCCCGAACGGGGCACCGGCGCTGCACAGCATCTAGCCCGCCGCGCCCGGTTTCAACCACCGCCATGCGGCCTGCGCAGGGCGCCCAGCCCGCTTGCGCAATGGACATGCGCCCGGGCTGCCCTTATCTTTGCTGCAATGCACCGCAGGAGCCGACATGCGCGATCTGAAACTGCCCGGCCAGCGCCACCCCGAAAAGGCCCACCGGCCGGATCAGGCACAGCCGAGAAAACCCGCCTGGATCCGCGTCAAGGCGCCGGGGGGCGAGGGCTACAACAAGACGCGCCGCATCATCCGCGAGGGGGGACTGGCCACGGTCTGCGAGGAGGCCGGCTGTCCGAACGTGGGCGAATGCTGGTCGCAGGGCCATGCCACGATGATGATCATGGGCGAAATTTGCACCCGTGGCTGCACTTTCTGCAATGTCGCCACCGGCCGCCCCCAGGCGCTGGACACGTTCGAGCCCGGGCGCGTGGCCCATGCGGTCGCGCAACTGGGGCTGAACCATGTCGTGGTGACCAGCGTCGACCGCGACGATCTGGCCGATGGCGGGGCCGAGCATTTCGCCCAGACCATCCGCGCCATCCGCCATCGCAGCCCCGCAACCACGATCGAGGTGCTGACACCGGATTTCCTGAAATGCGGGCCGGATGCGCTGGAAACCGTCGTCGCCGCGCGCCCCGATGTGTTCAACCACAACCTGGAAACCGTGCCGGGCCTTTATCCGGAGGTGCGCCCCGGTGCGCGCTATTTCCATTCACTGCGGCTTCTGCAGCGGGTGAAGGAACTGGACGCCGGGATGTTCACCAAATCCGGTATCATGGTGGGCCTGGGCGAGGATCGCCGGAGCGTTTTGCAGGTCATGGATGACATGCGCGCCGCGGATATCGATTTCATCACCATCGGCCAGTATCTGCAGCCAACGCCAAAACACCATCGCGTCGACCGTTTCGTCACACCGGAGGAATTTGCGGGCTACGAGAAGGCCGCCTGGGGCAAGGGGTTCCTGATGGTCTCGGCCACGCCGTTGACCCGGTCGAGCTATCACGCTGGCGACGATTTCGCCCGCCTGCGCGCCGCCCGTCAGGGTCGGCCCGTGGCAGAAGCTACCGTCTGAGGTGGCCACCCTGTGCCACTGCCCTTGCCTGAAGCGGTCGTTGCCTGCCAAGGGCATCTTCTGACACGGGCAGTTTCAAATACTGCCGTTGCCTGACAGGGGGCACTGACTTACGTGATCACCGCCACACGCGCTGTCTGACAGGCAAGAAAACCATCGAGAAATCCCTCCCGGCAGCAGTCTTCTGGCACCGCCAGGTTCATGGAGCATGTCGCCTTGGAGTGGATGCCGGCTCCGGGCTTTTCGACATGCGAAAACAAGAGGATAGAGCGGGTCAAGTGCATCCGGATGCACGCGGCACGCGCTGCCGCGCGCCTATGCGGCCAAGCATGCGCCGCTTGCGCCCCTGCAAGGCCGGCGCGCCGCTTCGGTCCGCCCGCCGGCCCCTGCCGTGGTCAATAGATGTAGCGTATCTGCTCTGACCAGAAGCGCTCAAGTCGGCGAAGGGCAGTGTTCAGACGGTCCATCTCCTCGAACGGGACCACGGATTCCCGGTCAAGACCAGCGGCGTGACGAGAGAAAAGGGCCGCGACGACGCCGCGTATCTCATGCCCGCGCTCGGTCAGGCTGACGCGCACCGCACGTCGGTCGACCGAACTGCGCTGGTGATGCATGAACCCGCCCTCGACCAGTTTCTTCAGGTTGTAGGAGACATTGGAGCCCTGATAGTAGCCGCGGCTTTTCAGTTCACCTGCCGACACCTCGTTCTCGCCGATATTGAACAGCAAAAGCGCCTGCACGGCATTCACATCGATGATGCCCAGACGCTCGAATTCGTCCTTGATCACATCGAGCAGCAATCGATGCATGCGTTCCACAAGGGCGAGGCTTTCCAGATAACTGGCCAGCATCACGGCCTCCGGCCCCTGCGTATCGGCGGTGTCCCGTTTCGGCGCCGCGCCAGCCATCGTCCGCGGACCGGCAGCGGCGGCCCGCCTGTTTCTGGTACGACTGTGAAAACTCATTCTATCTGACCCTATCCTGCGGCCTCGGTGGACAGGGTTGCGCTGAAAGACGAAAATCGGGTTAACCGCCCAGACAAAAAGGGGCAGTACCGCCAGCAGAGGGACCGCATGCTGCGCGGCCGCTCAACCGTCACACGAACCGGAGGGCGGCCGCGCCACAGCATGGGATGCAGTATGCGCAGCGATGCGTTCCAGCAAAGACGCATAGGCGGCGGGCGCCGAGGTTTCAGAGCCCTGGCCCAAGTCGTCCACCCCGGCCGGCGGGGCCTCGACCACACCCGGAACACGCTGGCTGATCCAGCGATACAGGTCGTGGTCATTCTCTTCCAGCAGCGCGTCGAAGGCCGCCACGTCCCTTGCCGAAAGTCCCTGCAGGGCATTATCGGCGAAACCACCCAGGATCAGGTCCATCTCGCGCGTGCCGCGCCGCCAGGCGCGCATGCGCAGACGCCGCAGACGGATTGCCGGGTCTTCGGCGGCGAGTTCGGGCCGGTCGCTCATTTCAACTGAACCAGTTGCTGGCGCAGGCGCTTCTCCACCCGCCCCGCGCGCTCGGTGATGGCCAGCATGTCGGCCCGCAGGCTGCGCAACTCGGCCAGCGCTCCGGCAATCGCTGCGTCGCGCGCCTCGCCCGCAGTGGGTTCCTCTCCGCCTGCCGGCGGTGCGACACCCTCGCCCTCGCCGCTCAACAGCCAGCGCAGGGACACGCCCAGCATCGCGGCCAGCATCTGCAGACGATTCGCGCGCGGCTCGGCGACATCGTTTTCCCAGCTGCGCAGCGTGCGCGCCCGCACACCCAGGCGTCCGGCAAGCTGGCTCTGGGTCAGGCCCACCGCCTCGCGCGCCGCGGCGAGCCGGTCACCGAGCGTCGCCTGCTGGTCCGAAAACCAACCTTGCTGATCGTCCTGCGCTTCGTCGTTCATGTCCGCTCCTTGTACTGGTGCATCTTGCATGCTGACATGGCGCACCATAGGAGATCAGGCCAGCAGTTTCAAACCGGAGAGCGCGCATGCCCTTCCTGTCGGACAGTCTGGCCAGGGTGAAACCCTCGGCCACAATCGCCGTAACGAACAAGGCACGGGAGTTGCAGGCCGCCGGGCGCGATGTCATCGGCCTGGGCGCGGGTGAACCAGATTTCGACACGCCGGATCATATCAAGCAAGCCGCCAAACGCGCCATCGATGCGGGAGAGACGAAGTACACCGCCGTGGACGGGATGCCCGCGCTGAAAGCAGCGATCTGTGCCAAGTTTCGCCGCGACAACGGGCTGGAATACACGCCCGCGCAGGTGACAGTGGGGACGGGCGGCAAGCAGATCCTCTACAATGCGCTGATGGCAACGCTGAACCCGGGCGACGAGGTGATCATCCCCGCGCCTTACTGGGTCAGCTATCCGGACATGGTGCTGATGGCCGGCGGCACGCCGGTGCCGGTGGCGGCGGGCATCGACAGCGGATTCAAGCTGACGGCAGAGGCGCTGGAGGCAACGATCACGCCGCGCACGAAATGGTTCATCTTCAACTCGCCCTCTAACCCGACTGGCGCGGGGTACACGGAAACGGAGTTGCGCGCCCTGACCGACGTTCTGATGCGCCACCCGCACGTCTGGGTGATGTCGGATGACATGTATGAACATCTGGTCTTCGATGATTTCCGCTTTGTCACGCCCGCGCAGATCGAACCGCGCCTCTATGACCGCACGCTTACCTGCAACGGCGTCAGCAAGGCCTATGCAATGACCGGCTGGCGGATCGGCTATGCCGGCGGGCCGGAGTCACTGATCAAGGCAATGGCGAAGGTGCAGTCGCAATCGACCTCGAACCCCTGCTCGATCTCGCAGCACGCGGCGCTGGCGGCGCTGGAGGGGCCACATGATTTTCTGGACGCGTTCCGCGCGGCGTTCCAGCGGCGGCGGGACCTGGTAGTGGCGGGGCTGAACGCCGCGCCGGGGCTGCGCTGCCCGGTGCCGGAAGGCGCGTTCTACGTTTATCCCGATATCGCGGGCTGCATCGGCAAGACCTCGGCCGGCGGCACGGTGATCAAGGACGACGAAGCCTTTGCAACCGCACTGCTGGAAGAAGAAGGCGTGGCCGTGGTCTTCGGCGCGGCCTTCGGCATGAGCCCCGCCTTTCGGGTCAGCTATGCGACGTCAGATGCGGCGCTGGAAGAAGCCTGTGCGCGGATCAGGCGGTTCTGCGAGGGGCTGCGCCAGGCCTAGCGCCCTGCGGGCCAAAGCGCGGGCCGGGCAGCACTGGCGCGGCTGGTTACCAGCGACCAAATCCCTTTAAACAAGGGATTTGCAAAAGCCTTGTTTCAAGGCTTTTGGGCCCCGGTCAAGCCGCGTCAGTCAGCCCAGCGGGGCTTGCGCTTTTCGATGAAGGCCGTGATCCCTTCATCGGTATCCGCCTCCATCATGTTCTCCACCATCGCCGCCCCGGTAAAGGCATAGGCTTCGTCGAGCGACATCTCGAGCTGCCGGTAGAACGCCCCCTTGCCGATCCGGACCGCCGCGCCCAACTTGCCCGCGACCTGCCGGGCCAGGCTCATCACCTCTTCCTCCAGCCCCTGGGTCGGTGCCACGCGGTTGATCAGGCCCAGGTCACGCGCCCGCGCCGCATCGATGAAGTCGCCGGTGGTCAGCATCTCGAAAGCCTGCTTGCGCGGCAGGTTGCGGCTGAGTGCGACCATCGGCGTCGAGCAGAACAGCCCGATATTCACCCCGTTCACCCCGAACCGCGTGCCCTCGGCCGCGACAGCCATGTCGCAGCTCGCCACCAGCTGGCAACCCGCCGCGGTGGCGATACCGTGAACCTCCGCGATCACCGGTTTCGGCAACGCCGGGATCGCCTGCATCAGCGCCCCGCAGCGCGCGAAGAGATCCGCGAAATAGGCCCGCCCGCCATCCGGCGCCGCGCGGCCGGCCTGCATTTCCTTCAGGTCATGGCCCGCGCAAAAGGCCTTGCCGGCCCCGCGCAGCACGATGACCTTGACCGCCGCATCATCCTTCGCGCGTTCCAGCGCCGCCATCAGCCCCGCCAGCATCGCATCCGACAGCGCATTCAGGTTGCCGGGGCTGTTCATCGTCAGCACCGCCACATTTTCCGTTACGTCATAGTGAACCGGATCGTCGCTCATCTTGCCCTCCTGCGCCTTTGTGCGGAACTCTAGCCGCTACCGGGCCGGGACGAAAGCAGGGGAAGCCGATGGCGCAAGACGTGAAGCTGGATGCCACCGCACTGAACGCCTTCATGGCCGAGATCTTCCCGCAAGTGGCGCGCGAATATCGGGTCGAGCATGTGGCGCCGATGCAGGCCGACGTGCGCCTGATCACCGCGCCCCATCACCTGCGCCCCGGCGGCACCGTTTCCGGCCCTGCCATCTTTGCGCTGGCCGATCTGGCGATGTATGCCGTGACCTTGGCAATGATCGGGCGCGAGGCGCTGACCGTGACCACCAATGCCTCGCTCGATTTCATGCGCAAGCCGGCCGCCGGGCGCGATCTGATCGGCAAGGCGCGCCTGCTGAAGCTGGGCCGCGTGCTGGCGGTGGGGGATGTGATGGTCTTCTCGGAAGGCACGGACGCACCCGTGGCGCGGGCCGGCATGACCTACTCCATCCCGCCGCAGCGCAACGGCTGAGCGGCCCGCATCGGCCGGCCTGAAGCGATCAATCCAGCCGGCGGATTTCCAGCTGGTTGCCGGTCTTGCGGCTCTCGAACCGGCCGGTTTTCCGGATCAGGTCCGAAAGTTTCGCACAGCCATAGGAGCGGGCGTCGAAATCCGGCTGCATCGCGGTCAGCGCCTGGCCCAGCGGGCCCATGGACACCCAGTCACCCTCGTCGCCCAACGTGTCGATGGCCGCGAGGATCAGCGGTAGCGCGGCGGCGGGGTTCTCGCGCTTCGGGGCCTCGCCCTTTTCCGCCGGGGCGACGTCATTGTCCCCGATCAGGTTTTCCACGAAGATGAACCGCTTGCAGGCCTTGCGGAAGGCCTCGGGCGTCTTGCGCTGGCCGATGCCGTAGACATCGTGGCCATGCTCGCGGATGCGGCTGGCCAGCCGGGTGAAGTCGCTGTCCGAGGAGATCAGCACGAACCCGTCAAAGCGGCCCGAATGCAGCAGGTCCATCGCATCGATCACCAGCGCGATGTCGGAGGCGTTCTTGCCGACCGTGTTGGCCGGCTGGTGATGCGGCACCAACGCCAGCCGGGCGGTCAGGTCGGACCATCCCTTCATCGCAGGGCGCGCAAAATCGCCATAGACCCGGCGGACCGAGGCCTCGCCCAGGCTGGCGATTTCGTCGAAGATCGCCTCGGCCCATTTGGGCGAGGAATTGTCGGCGTCGATGAGGACGGCAAGCAGCGGGATGCCGGCACGGGCCATGGTCTTTCCTTTCTGACCGGGAAAGGGGGGCTGTGCGCCCCCCTCCGGGCCTGTGGCCCGTTCACCCCCCGCAGACTATTTCAGGCAAGATGGAGGGGCAAGGCGGGATGGATTGCACCGCCCCGGGGGGGACTGTATGCAGACTGCCGGGGACAGTTCGCAGAGGGCGGGAATGGCGCAGGATGACAAGGCGGCGACGGGCCCGCAGATCTATCTGATCACGCCGGCGCTGTTCGAGCCCGATGATTTTTTGCCGAAAATGCAGGCGGTGCTGGATATCGCGCCCGTGGCCTGCGTGCGGCTGGCCATGGCGCGCGCGGGCGAAGACCGCGTCATCCGCGCCGCCGATGCGCTGCGTGAGATGCTGCATGCGCGCGAGGTGGCGCTGGTGATCGAGGCGCATGTGGAACTGGCGGACCGGCTTGGACTGGACGGCGCGCATCTGCCGCGCGGGACGGGGAGTATCCGCAAGCTGCGCAGCGAGCGGGGGCCGGAATTCATCATCGGCGCGGATTGCGGGGCCTCGCGCCATGACGGGATGACAGCGGCCGAGGCCGGGGCGGATTATGTCGCGTTCTCGCCCGCCGGGGAGAGTGCGCTGGGCACGGGCGCGCGGGCCGAGGCTGCGCTTTTCGCCTGGTGGTCAGAGATGATCGAGGTGCCGGTGGTGGCCGAGGGCGCGCTGAGCCCGGCGCTGGTGGCCGACTTGGCGCCGGTGGCCGATTTCATCGCGTTCGGGGATGAGGTCTGGGACGCCGCCGACCCGCTGGCCGCGTTTCGCGCGCTGGTGGCGCCCCTGGGCCATTGACGGGTGCCTTGCCGCCAGAGGCCGGCACCCCAGATCAGCCGGAACGACAAGAGGTGCCCATGAACCGTGACGCCCCCGCGCCAATTCGCCTGGCCGATTACACGCCGCCCTCGCATCTGATCGAGCACACGGCGCTGACTTTCAGGCTGGACCCCGGGCGCACACGGGTCAGAAGCGTGATCCGCTTCCGCCCCAACCCCAATGCCCCGGCAGGCCTGCCCCTGCGGCTGGATGGCGAGGGTCTGGTGCTGATCGCCGCCGAGATCGACGGCGAACCGGTCACCGTGCAGCCCGATGCCACGGGCCTGGTTCTGCCACCCGAGGCACTGCCCGACGGCGCCTTTACCTTCAGCGCCGAGGTCGAGATCGACCCGCAGGGCAACACCGCGCTGGACGGGCTCTATATCTCGAACGGGATGTATTGCACGCAATGCGAGGCCGAGGGCTTTCGCAAGATCACCTTCTATCCCGACCGCCCCGATGTGATGGCGCCCTTCCGCGTGCGGATCGAGGGCGACCTGCCCGTGCTGCTGTCGAACGGCAACCCCGTTGCCGCGGGCCCCGGCTGGGCCGAATGGGAAGACCCGCACCCCAAACCGAGCTACCTGTTCGCGCTGGTCGCGGGCGATCTGGTCGCCACCCGGGACCGTTTCACCACGGCATCGGGCCGCGACGTGGACCTGGCGATCTGGGTACGCGAAGGCGACGCCGCGCGCACCGGCTTTGCCATGGCCGCGCTGAAACGCTCTATGGCCTGGGACGAGGCCGTCTATGGGCGGGAATACGACCTGGACATTTTCAACATCGTGGCTGTCGATGACTTCAACATGGGCGCGATGGAGAACAAGGGCTTGAACATTTTCAACGCCAAGTTCGTTCTTGCCAGCCCAGAGACCGCTACCGACGCCGATTACGACAATATCGAGCGGATCGTAGCGCATGAGTATTTTCACAACTGGACGGGCAACCGGATCACCTGCCGCGACTGGTTCCAGCTATCGCTCAAGGAAGGGCTGACCGTCTACCGCGACCAGCAATACATGGCCGACCAGCGCGGCGCGGCGGTCAAGCGCATCGGCGATGTGCTGACCCTGCGCGCGCGCCAGTTCCGCGAGGATGCCGGCCCGCTGGCCCATCCCGTGCGCCCCACCGAATATGCCGAGATCAACAATTTCTACACTGCCACGGTCTATGAAAAGGGCGCCGAGGTGATCCGCATGCTGGCGCTTCTGGTCGGCGAGGCGGGATACCGGCGGGCGCTCGATCTCTACTTCCAGCGCCATGACGGGCAGGCCTGCACGATAGAGGACTGGTTGGCGGTGTTTCAGGATGCCACCGGGCGGGACCTGGCACAGTTCAAGCTGTGGTATCAGCAGGCCGGCACGCCGCGCGTCGGCGTGACCGAGGCATGGGACGGCAGCACCTATCGCCTGACCTTTCGTCAGACGCTGCCCGCCACGCCGGGCCAACCGGACAAGGCGCCCATGCTGATCCCCATCGCCATGGGCCTGATCGGCGCCGACGGGACAGAGCTGGCACCGACACAGGTGCTGGGCCTCGACCGTGAGGAACTGAGCATCCGGTTCGAGGGGCTGACCGCGCGGCCAGCGCCGTCACTTCTGCGCGGGTTCTCGGCGCCGGTGACGCTGGATCACCAGCCCGAGCCGGGCGCGCTGGCGCATCTGTTGGCTCATGACACCGATCCTTACGCCCGTTGGGAAGCCGGACGCCAACTGGCGCTCGCCGCGGCGGAGGCGATGATCCTGCAGGATGCGCCGGCCGATCCGGACTATCTTTCGGCCCTGTCGCCCTTGCTGGCTGACGAGGCGCTGGACCCGGCCTTTCGTGCCCTGATGTTGCGCCTGCCCGATGAGGAAACACTGGCCGCGCATCTGGCCGGCCGCGGCCATGTGCCGGACCCCAATGCCATCCACCGCGCCCGCGCGCGGCTGAAACAGGCGCTGGCCGCACGGCATGAGCCGGCCCTGCGCGCACTGATCGCCGCGCTGGCGCCCGCCGCCCCCTATAGCCCGGACGCGGCCTCGGCCGGGCGGCGCGCGCTGCGCATGGCGGCGCTGGGGCTGATTTCGGCACTGGATCAGGGCGTCATGGCGCAACAGGTACACGCCGAGGCCGACAACATGACCGAGGCGCAGGCGGCGCTGGCCTGTCTGGTCGAGGCCGGGCGCGGCGAAAAGGCGCTGGCGGCCTTTCACAGCCGCTGGCGGCATGACCGGCTGGTGCTGGACAAGTGGTTTGCCCTGCAGGCCAGCCTCGCCCCGCCGGAAAGCGCGGTCGAAACAGTCACGGCGCTGGCGGCGCGCGATGATTTCGACTGGACCAACCCCAACCGCTTCAGGGCCCTGTTCGGTGGGCTGGCGACCAATCACGCGGGATTTCACCGCGCCGACGGGGCAGGTTATGCGCTGGTGGCTGACTGGCTGATCCGGCTGGACAACCGCAACCCGCAGGCGGCGGCGCGGCAATCGACGGTGTTCGACAACTGGCGGCGCTATGACAGCACCCGCCAGACGCATGCGCGCGCCGCACTGACCACCATCCGCGACCATCCCGGCCTGAGCCGCGACATGTCCGAGATGGTGGCGCGGATGCTGGCCTAGGCCGCAGGGCCCGGTTCAGCGCAGGCCGACGGAATAGGACAGGAACAGGCTGTTGACGCCGGGATTGCGGCGGTAAAGCCCGGCATTCGACCGATGATCAACCCCGGCCGTCATCACGCCGCGCCCCAGCGGCACGCCCAGTTCCAGGCCTGACCGAAACATCACCGGCCCGCCCAGATCACGCCCGCGCCCGCGAACATGCAGCCCGGGCATCACGCTGCCGCGCAGGAAAACGCCCCCGGCGGAAAGAGGAAACGCGTAGGCCAGCCCGCCACCGACCCAGGCCTCGCCACGGGTGGCAACGGACAGACCATAGACCGGCTGCAGGCGGCCCAGCAGGGTCCGATCCGACAGTGGCCGTTCGACCCGCCGCAGGTAAATCTCGGTCGAACCGGAAGACAACACGCCGATGGACAGGACATCCTGACGCTGGGCATGCCCTTGCGCCAGGGCCGGCACGGCGAGGCAGCACGCCAGGGCAACAGCCTGAACACCCCGAAAAACTCGCATTGTTTGCATTTCCTTTACTGCTCGAAGATGGGATGTACCGACGGCTCCATGACCTGGCAAGCCTGCGCAACGCGCCCTGCCGCTCTTCCGCGGGGCCTGTCGCATTCGGGCTACAGGGCGCGCAGCGGGCGCTTGCACAAGGCGCAGGGCACTGGCAAGCACCCTCCCATGAACGACAGCAACCCCGAATCGCCTGCCCCCGATGCAGCGCCTGACGCAGCGCCCAACGCTGCGACAAAGCGGCTGGCCCTGATCACCGGCGCCTCGCGCGGTCTGGGCGCGGCGCTGGCGCAGGCGCTGGGGGCGCGCGGCTGGCAGATCGTGGCCGTCGCCCGCACCACCGGCGCGCTGGAGGCACTGGACGACGCCATCCGTGCCGCCAGTGGGCCGCCGGCGACGCTGGCGCCGCTGGACATCACCCAGGATGACGCCATGCGCCATCTGTGCCGGTCTGTCCATGATCGCTGGGGCGGGGTCGATCTGTGGGCGCATACGGCCGTGCACACCCCGCCGCTGACCCCGGCGGGCCATATCGCCCCAAAGGACTGGGACCGCACGCTGACCACCACACTGCGCGCCACCGGCCTGCTGATCCCGATGATCGAACCGCTGCTGCGCGCGCGCCTTGGCACGGCGCTTTTCTTCGATGACGAAAGCTGGCGCGCCGCCGACGACACCCCGCGCAAGTTCCACGGCGCCTGGGCCGCGGCCAAGGCCGGCCAGATCGCGCTGGCCCGCGCCTGGGCGGCTGAATGCGCCGCGCTGGGCCCCGCCCGCGCCCCGCGGGTGTTCATCGAAACCCCGGCCCCGATGCCCACCGCCAGCCGCGCCCGCTTCTACCCCGGCGAGGACCGCGCCGCGCTCAGCCCCCCCGCCACCCAGGCGACCGCGATCCTGGACCGCCTCGCCGCCGCCGGCATGGCGGTCTGATCCCCTTCATTTTGCCGAAAACACTCCGGGGGGTTCCGAGCGCCCGGGAATCGCGCCAGTGGCGCGATTTCAGCGAAGGAACGAGCGGAGCCCAATGAGCTGCGCCAGCGGCGAGGGGGGCAGCGCCCCCCTGCCCTGTCACTTGGCGCGCGCGCCCTACTCCGCCCACCAGACCTCGGGCAGAAAGCCTGTCCAGTCACCGTAAAGCGGCAGCCGTTCGGGGTGGTGCAGATGCGCCGCCACGGCCAGCCGCGATTCGGGTGAAAACCACAAGGGCACCGCATAGCGCCCGGCCATCAGTGCGCGGTCCAACGCCCGCGCTGCGGCCTGAAAAACCGCCGGGTCGTCGGTTTCCAGCAGCCGGTCGATCATCGCCTCCACCGCCGGGGAATCGACCCCGGCCAGATTGCGCGTGCCCGGTGTCTCCACCCCGTCAGCCCCCCAGTAGAGGCGCTGCTCGTTGCCCGGGCTGAGCGACATCAACCGCGTGAAATGCGTCACGTCGAAATCATAGGCATAGCTGCGTTCGACATATTGCGCCGAATCGATCACCACCAGACGCGCCTGAACCCCCAGCGCGGCCAGCGATTCGATCCAGGCATTGGCCACCGCCTGCACATCGCTCGCCCCCTGGCGCAGCAGGATGTCGAAGCGCAGCGCGGTGCCTTGCGGATTGCGCAGCAGCCCGCGCGTGTCAGGCTCCCAGCCGGCCTCGGTCAACAGCCGCGCCGCCGCGCGCAGGTTACGCCGCGCCCCCGCGCGCCCATCGCTGATCGGCAGCGCATAGCCCTCCAGCGCGCCGGGGGGCAGGCTGTCGGCAAAGGGTTCCAGAAGGTCCCGCACCAGCCCCTCGGCCGGGGTGTCGGGGGTCATGCCCAAGGGTGAATTGCCGAAATAGGAGGTGATGCGCGGCTCGGTTCCGGCATTCACCATGGCGTTGATGCGCTCGAAATCAAAGGCCAGGATCAGCGCCTCGCGCACGCGCCAGTCGGCAAAGATCTCGCGCCTGGTGTTGAACACGAAGCCGTTCATGCCCGATGGGCGGGAATGCGGGATCTCCAACAGCCGCACCCGCCCGTCGCGCACGGCGGGAAAGTCGAAACTGTCGGCCCAGCGCGCGGCGCTGCGTTCCCGCCAGACATCGACCAGCCCGGCGCGAAACGCCTCGAACGCCGCGTTGGTGTCGCCGAACCAGTCATAGCGGATGACCTCCAGGTTATGCTGGCCGGCGTTGAAGGGCAGATCGCGCCCCCACCAGTCCGGGTTGCGGCGGAACTGCACGAAGCGCCCGGCCTCTGCCGCGTCCACCACATAGGGGCCGGAACCGATGATCGGCACGCGCGACGATTCGTTGAAGGGCCGCCCGCCGGCATCGGTGTCGAATTGCGCGGCCTGCAGCACCGGGCGCAGGCCCAGGATCAGCGGCATCTCGCGGTCGGGCTCGGTAAAGGTGAAGCGCACCGAACGCGGCCCGGTCTGTTCCATGCTGGCCACCCGCGACCAGGCGTTGCGGTAACGCGCGTGCCCTTCGGTGCCCAGCGCCTGAAATGACCACATCACATCATCGACAGTGACCGGGCTGCCGTCAGAGAATCGGGCCTCCTCGCGCAGGGTGAATTCGACGAAGCTGCGCGAATCATCGGTCTCCACCGTCTCGGCCAGAAGGCCGTAAAGCGCGAAAGGTTCGTCATGGTTGCGCCCCATCAGGCTTTCGACGGTATGGCTCATCACCCCCCAGGGCGCGGTGCCCAGACGAATGTAGGGGTTGAGCGAATCAAAGCTGCCGATCTCTGCCAGGGCGATGCGCCCGCCCTGCGGGGCATCCGGGTCTGCATGGGGCAGTGACACGAAATCTGGTGGCAGCGCGGGCTCGCCATACATGGATATGCCGTGCACAGCCTGCCCATGAGCCGCAGACGAGGGAAGAAACAGCGCCGTCAGGCAGGCCGCCCAAAGCCCCTTGCGCCATGATCCGATCATCCGTCCATCCTTTCGTCAGCCGGTTTCCAACAGACCTTTCGGCCCCGCGCCGCTACAGTGTCAGAGCCCGCCCCTGCCCGGCAAGAGACGCCTTATCAAACTTTTAGCTTGGACACCGCGCCGGGATTGTTTATATAGAGAGCACTGCTCGATAGGTTTCTTGCCTGTATGAAACCTGCCTCAACGACTGACGCCCGCCTTAGTGCGGGCGTTTTTTTTTTGCGCGGCGCGGCGCCCGGATGGGGCACTGGTCTTGGCCCGTGACTTGCCGTTATGCTGCAGCGCAACACTTGTAGGCGAGGGATATCATGAGCAGCGACAATCTGGCCGGGCGGCGGGCCATCGTCACGGGGTCGAATTCCGGCATCGGACTGGGGATCGCCGAATCCCTGGCCGCGGCAGGCGCCGAGGTGGTGATCAACTCCTTCACCGACAGCGAGGATGACCACGCGTTGGCACAGGACATGGCCGCGCGCCATGGCGTTGCGGTGCGCTACATCGCCGCCGACATGTCCAGGCCTGCTGATTGCCGCGCGCTGGTCAAGAAGGCCGGTGGCTGCGACATCCTGATCAACAATGCCGGCATCCAGCATGTCGCCGCGATTCCGGATTTCCCGGCCGAGAAATGGGACGCGATCATGGCGATCAACCTGTCCTCGGCCTTTCACACCACGGCCGAGGCGCTGCCGGCGATGTATGCCGCCGGTTGGGGGCGGGTGATCAACGTGGCCTCGGCTCATGGTCTGACGGCGAGCCCCTACAAGGCGGCTTATGTCGCCGCAAAGCACGGCGCCGTGGGCCTGACCAAGGTCACCGCGCTGGAGGCCGCCGGCAAGGGGGTGACGGCGAATGCCATCTGCCCGGGCTATGTGCTGACGCCGATCGTGGAAAAGCAGATCCCCGATCAGATGAGGACCCATGGCATGGACCGCGAAACCGTGATCCGCGATGTGATGCTGTC
>SKHK01000061.1 GCA_007117005.1 Paracoccaceae bacterium | reverse complement strand
TTCAACTGCACCTTTGATGTGCGCTACATGTGGATGCACCAGAAGCGCCTGCAGGGCAGCCATTTCGCGCATCTCTCGCAAGCCAGCGCCGCGAACCGGCTGATGGTCGAACGGCGCCTGGATCCCTGCATGTCCGAGGTCTTCCCCTGGGACGAGATCCCCGCCGCCCATATGCTGATGCGGCGCAACCAGCACAAGCCGGGCAACATGGCGGTGCTGGTTCAGGCGCCGACCACCGGGCTGCGCACCTTCGAGGACGCGCTGGAGGCCGGGCGCGACCGTTAAGCGCTTTCGGTCCGCAACATGGCTGTCCCGCATGGCCGTCCCACATGGCCGGGGCGGCGTGGAACAGGGCAGTCTGAAACAGGGCGGCATGGCGAATAAATCTCGCCATGCCGTTCGTTTTTTGTTCTCACGTCAACCCTTCGTCAACCCTGTCGGCCCTATGCTGACCGGCGAGCATTTCAGCGTGACGGGGGCAGACAGTGCAGCATGAATGGATTGTGCGGGAAATCGAGGATCTGATGCAGGCGGCGCAGGATTGCGGCCTGACCGCGCTGGCTGAATTCCTGAAGGAGGGGCGCGATCTGGCCATGGTGGAAATCGCCAATCTGGGCGAGGACTCGCCTGCCCGGTAAAGGTCTCGCGCGGCACAATGTTGCCAGCATGACGGGCGGGGCAGGCTTGCTCAAGATGGCGGCGCGCCTTCGCCTTGACCATGGATAGGGGCCGCGCAGCCCGTCGCCGCCGCGCACCTGCGAGGCGTCTGGTGCGCCGCCCTTTCAGTGGCCTGAAGCAGTCAGCGGGCCGGCACAAATGCAGTTCGGGAAGTATCAGCCCGGCAGAGTGTACCGCCGGCGGGATCGGCGTGAAAAAGCGCGGCTCGAATGGGATCGGTTCGGGCGGAATTGGCTCGGGCGGGATCGGTTCGGGCGGGGCGGCTCGCAAGATCACAGCACGAAAAAGCCCGGTCTGCGGCGCCACGGCACGCGGCGGCTCGGCGCAGGTGACCTCGGCAAAAAGGGAAACCAGGCACGGAAAGGGCCGTGAACCTGCCCCCGGTACGGGCCAGGCCGTGAAGCATCGGCAAAGGCGGCCTCACCACGGCAGGAGCAGCCGAGGCACAGAAAGGATGAACCCGGCGAGCCCCCCCCCCCCGCAACGAAAAAAGGGCGCCACCAGGGCGCCCCTTTCAGATACTATGCCGCGAATGTCAGCAGCTGTAATACATCTGGTATTCGACCGGATGCGGCGTGTGCTCGTAGTTGTAGACCTCTTCCCACTTCAGGGCCATGTACCCTTCGATCTGGTCCTTGGTGAAGACGTCGCCCTTGAGCAGGAACTCGTGATCGGTCTCCAGCGCACCGATCGCCTCGCGCAGCGAACCGCAGACGGTGGGGATATCGGCCAGTTCCTCGGGCGGCAGATCATAGAGGTCCTTGTCCGCCGGCTCGCCCGGGTCGATCTTGTTCTGGATGCCGTCCAGGCCGGCCATCAAGAGCGCGGCAAAGGCCAGATAGGGGTTGGCGGCCGGATCGGGGAAGCGGGCCTCCACGCGCTTGGCCTTCGGGCTTTCCGCCCAGGGGATCCGGAACGAGGCCGAACGGTTGCGCGCCGAATAGGCCAGCAGCACCGGCGCCTCGAAGCCCGGGATCAGGCGCTTGTAGCTGTTCGTCGACGGGTTGGTGAACGCATTAAGCGCCTTGGCGTGCTTCAGCACACCCCCGATGAACCACAGCGCCTCCTGGCTCAGATCGGCATAGCGGTCACCGGCGAAAAGCGGCTTGCCGTCCTTCCAGATCGACATGTTGACATGCATGCCGGTGCCGTTGTCGCCCTTGATCGGCTTCGGCATGAAGGTCGCCGAGCGGCCATAGGCGTGCGCCACGTTGTGGATCACATACTTGTATTTCTGCAGCTCATCCGCCTGCTTGGTCAGCGAGTTGAAGATCAGGCCAAGTTCGTGCTGGTTCGACGCGACCTCGTGGTGGTGCTTGTCCACCTTCATGCCGATCTCTTTCATCGTCGACAGCATTTCCGACCGCATGTCCTGCGCCGCATCGACCGGCGGCAGCGGGAAATAGCCGCCCTTCACGCCCGGGCGATGGCCCATGTTGCCGGATTCGTATTCGGTGTCGGTGTTCCAGGCCCCGTCCACCGCGTCGACCTCATAGGCGACCTTGTTCATGCTGACCGAAAAGCGCACATCGTCGAAGACGAAGAATTCCGCTTCCGGACCAAAGAACGCCGTGTCGCCGATGCCCGTGGATTTCAGATAGGCTTCGGCCTTCTGAGCGGTGCCGCGCGGGTCGCGGGAATAGGGCTCGCCGGTGTCGGGCTCCAGCACGGTGCAGTGCAGGCACAGCGTCTTTTCGGCAAAGAACGGGTCGATATAGGCCGTCTCGGTATCCGGCATCAGCTTCATGTCGGACTGCTCGATCGACTTGAACCCGTTGATCGAGGAGCCGTCGAACATGAACCCTTCTTCCAGGAAATCGGCATCGACCTCGTCAGCGATGACGGTGACGTGATGCACCTTGCCGCGCGGGTCGGTAAAGCGGATGTCGACATACTTGACATCCTCTTCCTTCATGGTTGCCAGAACCTTGTCGATGCTCATGGATGCTATCCCCTATGGTGACGTTAACGAGTTGACGGTGGGTTGCGGTCAGATCGCGTCTTCGCCGGCTTCGCCGGTACGGATACGGATGACCTGTTCGACGGGTGAGACGAAGATCTTGCCATCGCCGATCTTGTCGGTGCGCGCTGCGGCGATGATCGCTTCGACCGCCTGATCGACCATATCGTCGCTCAGGATGACCTCGATCTTCACCTTGGGCAGGAAATCGACCACGTATTCGGCCCCGCGATACAGTTCCGTATGGCCTTTCTGACGCCCGAAACCCTTGACTTCCAGCACGGAAAGACCCTGAATTCCAAGGTCTTGCAGGGCTTCCTTCACCTCGTCCAGCTTGAAGGGCTTGATGATCGCCTCGATCTTTTTCACAGCGCAGTTCTCCTTGCCTTCAGGCGGCCGGCAGACCTGCATCCGGTCATGCGCACCGCCACTTTGCGCGGGGCCCCGCAGCGTGCCAGAAAAGCCTTGCCCGTCGTGCCCTGCGCCCGTGTTGACCACGTTCACAGGGCGGCCTCAATCCGATAGCGTCTGCATCGATGCCGAATTGGTCCCGGGGGCCATGGCGGCGTGATCTGTTGCTGAGTTTTCGATCTTTTTGATTGTTTATTGGGCATATTGAGAATCTTGGCGAGGTGAAAGTGACCGAAATTCTGACATCTGCCCAAATGCGCAGCATGGAGACGGCGGCCATCGAGTCGGGCGCGGTCTCCGGACGGGCACTGATGGAGCGGGCCGGGGCGGGCGTGGTTCAGGCGCTCTGCGCGCACTGGCCGGACGGGCCGCGCAGGGCGGTTGTGCTCTGCGGGCCGGGCAACAACGGCGGCGACGGCTATGTGGTGGCGCGGTTGCTGCTGCAGCAGGGGTGGCAGGTGACACTCTGGGCGCTGTCCCCGCCCACCAGCCCCGACGCCATCGCCAATGCCGATGCATGGGCGGCGCTGGGCGGGGTGGCGGTTGGGCTGGACCCCTCGGTGATGCAGGGCGCGGTGGTGGTGGATGCGCTGTTCGGCACCGGCCTGGCGCGGGACCTTGCTCCGGATGCCTGGGCGCCGCTGGCCATGGCGCAGGCGGCGGGCGCGCGGCTGGTGGCCGTGGATATCCTTTCGGGCCTTTGCGCGGACAGCGGGCGGGTGCGGGCCACCGGCGCCTTTCCCACGCGCGGGGCCGATCTGACGGTCACCTTTCAGGCACCGAAACGAGGCCATGTACTGCTGCCCGGGGGCGCGATGAGCGGCGCGCTGCAGGTCGTCGATATCGGGCTGGCCGCGGAACTGGCGGCGCTGGTGCGGGACCAGGGGGAACAGGTCGCGGCCGCCATCGGCCCACCGGGCGCACGGTTGGACAAAAGCGCCGGGCACAAGTTCGACCACGGCCACGCGCTGGTCCTGTCGGGCGGCGTGGGGCGCGGGGGCG
>SKHK01000300.1 GCA_007117005.1 Paracoccaceae bacterium | reverse complement strand
GCCTGAGCGGGTTGTCGTGAGCAGTTTCCCCACCTCCAAACATTCTGGCGCGCTCACGCGGAAAAGGCCCGTCCTTGACGAAGGCGCGTATCGCAGATGTGATTTGGTTTCAACAGGGATACCACGGCGAAAGCCCAAGAGCGGACACTCGGCCAGCTCCAGATGCAGCAGGTGCGGTCGGCTGGTCCGCCTTTCATTGCGGACGGTCATGCAGGGTGCGGCGGGGGTCGGGTGGTCGTCGGACGGGGTGGTGGGTCGTCAGCTGCAACTGCGATTCGCGTCTTGTTGAGGGGCAAAGCAAGCACTCATGTTCGAATATCGATTGGGATGCCCGCCTTGGCAGCAACCTTCGCCGCAATCATGGCATCTACCGTGGCAGCTACATGGGCCTGTAGGTCGACACCTGCCTCCGGTGCTTCCAAAGACACAACGAGCGCATACCGGGCCTTATCTAGATACCTTTCCTGACTTCGCCGATCTCGCCACCAGCCCATAACGGGATAGACGGCCAACTGACTTCGAGAAGCAAGCTCTACAGCCGTTCCAGTCCACGTGTCGCAATGAAGCGATCCTGCGGAGACCGATTTTGGTCCAAAGTCCCAATTGGGATCGCTTTCAGCGCCGCTGACTCTTTCGCCAAATTCTGAATTGAAGCGCCCATAGAATTCCGCGTCGGTGTCGCGCCGTCGCCTCAGGTCAAAACGTAGACCGAATGACCTGTATCGCGCTGGATCTAGCATAGACCCTTTCAGGGGATAGGGCTCCACAAAGTACGACAGTGTGATCTTCAACCTGACCGGGCAATTCTCCAGTTTTTCAAGGACCCGCGTGGGCCACGGGAGATCATAATAGTGGGCGTTACCATATGTAATTACGCCAACGCGTTGATCTGGATCGCGCTTACTGATGCCGGGGCGATCAAAAGGCTGAATGTAGGCCTGTGATAAGAGCGCAAGATCGTTAGACGCCGAAGCAAGCGCACGCTGCAGATCTGGTTGCCCATACCCAAACTTGCGGCGCAACGCGCTTCGCTCGGTCATGCCATTGGCACTTCCAACCTCAGCCATCATCGGGGTCGTCCAGCGAGCGCTGTGTACCATCAGAGCTCGAACGGTTTCGGGCCAAAAATCCGGATGCTCGGCTGAGATTTGTGCTGCCATTCGTGCGGCTTGAGCCGTGGCAGCGCTTGTCGCATGAAACGGAACGAGGGCATCGCCACGCCCGCCTTTGCCCGTCGAGACAAGGGACAGTGAGGGCATCGCGTCTGATACCTGATCTCCGAGAGCCGTGACCGCGCGGTTTCCAGCCTCGAAGACGAGCTCGGGTTTGACTGGTGTCGTGCTATTTGGCCAGTCACATGAGGTTCTGGAATATGGGCTGAGCTCGCCGACATCAGCGCACGGAAACCAAGTTCCTTGGTCGTGAGGTTCGATTGCATTCTTGAGCGTTAATCCGCCAATAGTCAGAGCATTCCAGGCCTGCGCTGGGTCTTCTCCGGGATGACGCGTGACATCCTCAATACTAGACCAATCGTTATCATGGCCGATATTCCCAATGGATTGAACAAAGAGTCGGCGTGGTGGTTCTTCCCCTTCGGCTGCATCAACTCCCGCCGCGATTTCATCTATCGCCGCACTCCAGCGCGTAGGTCGGTCTCCACGCCGAAGATAATTTGTTGTGGCTGAGCAGATTATTCGGCGTCTGTCCGGTTGCCGCTCCTCAGCCAAGGAAACGGCTGCTTGAGTGATGGCACCGTAGTTGGCGGGGTCGTCTGCCGCCCTTGGTACTGGAGGGAGAAACTTCACGCTTTCAAGGCGGTGGCGCAACACGGGTGTCAAATGGTCAGCAAGAGGACCGGTCAAGTCACCATGTAAGGCGAGCCCGGCCATGGGGGTTCCATGACCTTGACCGTCGTAATGGTCATCGCCTTGCCAGTCCTCCACGAGCGCTTGTACGTCTTCTGGTGCCAGAGCTGGCTCAATCAACGGGTGGCCTCGATTTACACCTGTGTCGAGAAGGCAAACTGCTGGTACGTTAGCCCCAGGCCATTGTATGCGGTCCGCGAGGTCATTGATCAACCCATCCTGTTCGTCACCAGAAAGCCTGACGAGTAAGGCAGGGTCATCGGTGGCAAAACCGATCTCCGCGAGCCCTGGGCGACCGATATCGAGCATGGCTTGGATTTGCATGCGGGTAGCATAGACGGGAACGACACGAATGTCGGGAAAGGTACTCCATCGGTCTTGTGGAGCCACCTGCATGCCGAGTGCGACGGCAACATCTGTTACGTCGTCAGCAAAATCCGTCCAACACCATAGTCCCCACCAAACTTGCTTGCCTTCAAATTGAGGTAGAGCAGCTGGGTCTTCTCGCCAAATATCCAGAAGTTGCGTAGGCAGAAAATCCTCTATCGGTTCCATTTCACCAGCGAGCGGTGGATTGCTGCCTCTTGGATTTCGACCTCGTCGATAGCGTTCGACCCTTTCGAGCAGGTAATCCCGCGCGGATTGATCTTCGAGGTGAAGGACCATCGTTCGACGGTTTTGATCTTCTCCCGCCGCGCTCTGTCGAAGGCCTCTATCAGGCTTTTCGATGTCAAGTTCGCGAGCAGAAGCATTGAGCTGAATAGTTACAAAGGTACCTTCCCGGGGTTCAATGCCTTTTGGGTGTTCGTCTGCGCTTGGGCGACGCTCATCTCCGGCATTGAACGAGGCAACAAGCCCGGCACTAAGCCGCGCGCCGTGTTGTGCCCTGTTGCGAGTATACTGACGACCGCCCTTGGGTTGATGAGCAGTATAGGAATATGGAGTTAAGAGCGGCTCGATGCCAATGTGGGGTCGGTCGTAATCTGCCAAGAATTATTGCGCCTGTTATTTGTTACCTTCAAATGCAACTCGCATCTCGTGTCGCGCGAAAAGCTGCGCCAACAAGTCGTCCGTTCGAATGGTGTTGCGTTCATGGAGTAGAGCATCCTTCGCCGCTTCGTCGGCGGCTCTAGCAAGCTCTGCCTGGCTGAGACCGGCTCCCGCCTCAACCACGCGCTTCCATGCAATCCTAGGATATTTCATTGGCCGCAGATTGTTGCGGATGACTTCGCATATCTCATCGGGCGAGGGCATGTCGAATTGCAGTACTTCATCGAACCGGCGTTGCAATGCAGGGTCAAGCAATTCTGGATGGTTGGTCGCAGCGAGTATCACGCTGTCTGTAGAAGCGGGTTCTTCCATGAACTGCAAAAAGCTGTTCAGGACTCGGCGCATCTCGCCGACATCATTGGTTGCTGCCCGTTTGCCACCGACCGCATCGAACTCGTCGAAAAGATAGACCCCTCGCCGACGAATGGTTTCGTCGAAAACGAGGCGAAGCTTTGCGGACGTCTCGCCCATATAGCGGGTGATCAGTGCCTCGAGGCGCACCACGAGAAATGGCAAGCGTAGCTGTCCTGCCAAGGCTTCAGCGGTCATTGTTTTGCCCGATCCCGGAGGCCCTGCAAAAAGCAAGCGCCTCAAGGGTGTGCGGTTGCCTTCACGCAGCCAAGCACGCCGCTCCTGTTGCAACACCACACGGTCCAATTTTTCGCGAATAGCTGGTGCGAGTACGACTTGCGTCAAACGAATGCTCGGCTCTCGCAGAACAAGAAGCCCTTCGAGATCGCCACGCGGCTCCGACATGGAAACACGGACCGTAGGCTTGTCAGCACCGCCGCGACGCAGTTCTTCAACCGCAGCCCTCAGTTGCTCTGCAGTCGTACGATGCCCTTGCCGCGCTTCAGCGGCCGCAACTTGCAAGGCGATCGCAAGGAACTTGTCCTCATCACCTTGAGCGCGGCTGCGCAACATGGATAATATCTGCTTCGTGTTCGACATTCTTTTGCTTTGTTTTTTCACTACCATAGACGGAAAGGGTTGCACTGCCAATGGGTTTGCCTGCCTAGAAACCATGTGTTGCGCCTGTGGACCAATGTCCGCTTATCGGTAGCTGCAATGCGGCGGTAGAAATGCTGACTTAGGTCAGCTTTTTCCGGGCATGTTGCGTACCACCGCCATGCCGCGCAACTTTGCAAACTCCGCTTC
>SKHK01000056.1 GCA_007117005.1 Paracoccaceae bacterium | reverse complement strand
TGGCTGGCCGACACGCACCAGCGGCAGCGGCGTGAACACCGCGCCGCCCGCCGCCAACGCGCCGCGCAGGGCCAGTTCGGCGGGGAAAAGCGGGTCCGCCAGCGGGCGTGACAGCGGCCCCGCGGCATCGAGCAGCGCGCGCGAGAAGACCCGCGCCGCGCAATGCGGGTGCAGCCACAGCGCCTGCACAGGGCCCAGCGGCCGGGGCGCGCCGGCGAAATCGGCGCCCGCCCAATCCGGTCCGGCATGTCGGTTGTCCCGCCAGCCGTCATGGTAGCCGACAGGAGACAGCGCGCCGGATGTAGCCGCCACGGCCAGGTCCATGTCATGCAGGTCCAGCGCGTTGACCAGATGGGCCAGCGCGTCCGGTTCGGGGGCGTCCCCCGCCTGCAAGAACGCCAGATAGCGGCTGTCGGTGTCGCGCAGCAGGTCTTGCAGGGTCATGCCGTGCTGTTCCGGCCCTATCGTGACCCGGGAAAAATCCTGCATGGACTGCCGGTCAAGCGCGGCGATGGTGCTGTCCTGCGCCGCGCCGCTGCCGGTCTGATCGACGATGGCCACCGCCAGGCTGTACGCGCGGGCCGGTGCAGCGCGGTCACCGCCCCGGTGATGGGCTGGCACTGCGACGCCCAGCCGCGCCAGCGCCGCGCGCCCCGCCTGAAGGAAGCGCGCGCGGCGTCCGGGGCTGCGCAGCGCAAGGGCGCGTTCATGGATCAGCCGCAGAGCCAGCCGGGCCAGCGCAGCATCGGCATGGGCCTTGCCCATCGATCGGATCAGCGGCGCCAGCCGGTCCAGCACGGCGATCTGCTGCAGCGCGCGGTCGTCATCGGCCGCGGTAATCTGGCCCGGCCGGTCGCGGCTGTGCAGGTAGAGCGGCCGCGGCAGATAGGCGATACGGTCGCTGCGCGCGGCAAGCGACCAGAACCATTCGTGATCCTCGAACCAGGTGCCCTCGACAAAGCGCAGATCGCCGATCAGGTCGCGGCGGTAAAGCTTGTTCCAGGCCGAGGGGAAGTGATCGACGATCTGCAGGCAGTCGCCCAGCGGCAGGGATCGCGCTTCAGGCGTGTGATCGCCGGCGGCCAGCGGTGGCGCGTTGTGGATGGCGGGGTGATCGGTGCCGCTGCCATCGGCGTGGACCAGCCGCAGCCCGCAGGCCACCCAATCCGCGCCGGATTGCGCCAGCGCCCCGCGCATGGCGGCCAGAAACCCCGGCGCCAGCCGGTCGTCCCCGTCCAGAAACGCCACCAGCGGCGCCCTCGCCAGCGCCAGCCCGGAATTGCGCGCGCCGGACAGACCGCGGTTCTCCTGCGTGATGACGCGAAACCGCGAATCCCCCGCGGTGACCTCGCGCGCAATGGCACCGCTTCCATCGGTCGAGCCGTCATCGATGACCAGCGCCTCGAAATCCCCATCGGTCTGGGCGGCAAGCGAACGCAGGCAAGGGCCGATGTGATCGGCGACATCATGCACCGCGACGATGACCGATACCGCCGGAACCCCGGCCGAGCCATCCCCGCGGCCATCCGGCGCCCCCTCTGACAGCACAGGCGGGGTCATCCCGGCTCAGAGATACGCGCCGAACACATCATAGTCCGGGGCATAGACCTGCTTCAGCGTTTTCAACGCCACGGCCGACAGCGCATCGACGGCGATTTTCGGCCCGCCGCGCTGCAGCCGTTCCAGCGCGGCATCGGTCCCTGTCATGGCGCGCAGGTCGGCGGCAAGGGCTTCGGTTTCCTCGATCCGGTAAAGCCGGGCATACCAGCCGGGATCGTCGCCCAGATAGGTGACCATCGGCGCGGCGTGGTGATCGATGCTGCCCACCGCCTGACGATAGGCGCCCAGATGCGCGACAAAGGTCTCCAGATCCGGATCGACGGGCAGGCCGGCCTCTGTCAGTTGCGCACCGGCCTTTTCCTGCGACAGCTCGCGGTGATGCACCACCCGGTTGGCATAGCAGGACAAAAGCCGTTTCACCGGGTCGCGCAGCACCGCGATGCGGTGGTGATCGGCGATGGCCTTGTGGCGCAGCTTGCCGAACGGTACCGACGGGTAGAGGTCATGGATCCAGTAATGCCGCCCGCTGGCCTTGAACGGCTGGAAGGGAAAGCCGTTCTCGATCTCGAAGAACATGGTCTTGAGCGAGGTGCAGGCGTTCTTGGGCACCGGCACATAGCTGATCTTGTGCCGGGTCAGCATCACGGGCGCAGCACGAAAGACAGCCATCGCGGTTTTCGTTCCTTTCTGCGGCCCCGTCGGGCCGGCCTTGCGGCCATGCCGCCAGCCGCGCTGCGGGTAGTTCCATTGCCCCCCGGGATTAAGTCACGTGGTCCGTCGCTGCAATGTCTTTTCGGCTGCGCCGGCCTGCGCCCGGGGCGTCGAGCGGGCACACGCCCTTGACCTTTTTCCGGCGAGGCCCCTTATTTCACGCGTACACATCAACAGAATGCGAGGCATCAAATGGCTTTCTCCCTTCCTGATCTTCCCTATGCCCACGATGCGCTGGAGCCGCTTGGCATGAGCCGCGAAACGCTGGAATTTCATCACGATATCCACCACAAGGCTTATGTCGACAACGGCAACAAGCTGATCGCCGGCACCGAATGGGACGGCAAAAGCGTCGAGGAGATCGTCAAGGGCACCTATCAGGCCGGGGCCGTGGCGCAGTCGGGCATCTTCAACAATGCCAGCCAGCACTGGAACCACAACAGGTTCTGGGAATGGATGGCCCCGGGCGAGGGCAAGGGCATGCCTGGCGCGCTGGAGAAGGCGCTGACCGAGGCTTTCGGGTCGGTCGACAAGTTCAAGGAAGAGTTCTCCGCCGCCGGGGCCGGGCAGTTCGGGTCCGGCTGGTGCTGGCTGGTCAAGGATACCGACGGCAGCCTGAAGGTGACGAAGACCGAGAACGGCGTGAACCCGCTGTGTTTCGGCCAGACCGCGCTGCTGGGCTGTGATGTATGGGAGCACAGCTATTACATCGACTTCCGCAACAAGCGACCGGCTTATCTGACCAACTTCCTCGACAAGCTGGTGAACTGGGAGGCCGTGGCCGCGGGTCTTTGACCCCGGTGGCTGGTCCGGATGAGCCGGCGGCAGGGGGGCTGGCCCCCCTCGCCCTGCGGGCTCACCCCCCAGAGTATTTCGGGCAAAATGAAGGGGGCGCGGCGCCGGCTGCGCCCCTTTTGCTGCGGGGGATGGCGCTGCTGGCGGGGTTGTGGCTGCCGGTGATGCCGGATCTGGTGGCCGTGCTGGTGGCGGTGGCGCTGGGGGCGTTGATTGCCTTGCCCTGGGCCTGGGCCTGGGCGGTGCGGCGGGGTTTTGCACTGGGAATGTACCACCCGGGCGGCAGCCTGCGCCCGATGATGGCCGGGGCACTGTTGCGGCTGGTCGTGCTGGGGCTGGCGGGGGTGATGTCGGCCAGCGTGCTGCTGCTGCGGTTGGCCGAGGCGGGGGCGTTGCAATGGCTGCTGGTCGCGTTGGCCTTGCCGCTGACATGGTCGCTGATGGTCCGGCTGGCACCCTGCGCCCGGTCGGAAATGACGGGCCTGCATGCGCATCGGCTGCTGTGGCGCACGGCGACTCTGGGTGCGATCTTGGGACTGGTGGGGCTGTCGCTTGTCATTGGGTGGGTCTTGCCCGCGCCGGCGCCCGCGCCTTTTGTCGTGCCGGACGCCGCGGGGCCGCTGGTGGCCGAGGCGCTGGCCTTTACCCATCTTTGGGCCGGGTTGGAGCGTTTCGCGCTGGGCCAGGCGGCCGCGTTCGGCGCCTGGGGGCGTGCCATGGCGCTATTGTTGGCTTTGGCCGGGCAGATGGCCGTTTTCGGCGCTGCGGCCACGTTGGCGGTGGCCGTGGCGCTGCCCTTTCCGGCGTGGTCTCGGGCGCTGGGTCCGGCCTGTGACCAGGAGCCGGCGGCGCCGGTTGGCTGGGCGGGGCCCGTCGTTGCGGGGCTGCTGGCACTGATGTTGGCCGGTGCGGGCATGATCACCAGCGGGTGGCTGGCGGCCACGGCACCGGAGGCGCGCCCGTCGGGGCAGGTGATGACGGTGGCCGAGCGGATCGGCGACGCCTTTTACCGGCCGGGCACGCATGC
>SKHK01000187.1 GCA_007117005.1 Paracoccaceae bacterium | reverse complement strand
GGTGCCGGTGATGGGCACGGGCCTGCCCGGCCAGGCGCGCGCCGGCACGGGCCACGCCACGGTCTTTACCTGGGGTGGTTTCGACGTGCCGGAGCTGTTTCAGGACTATATCGACGCGCATGGTGAGACCCCGGAATTCGCCATCTTCGGCGCGCCGGAGGACGGCCTGACCCGTCTGCGCGCCGGCTTCGTGACCGACCTGATCCATCCCTGCATGGGTGACATTCCGCGCTGGCGGCAGACAGAGCTGTTTCAGCCCATCGACACGTCGCGCCTGTCCAACTGGCCGGACCTGATACCGATGCTGTATCAGGAGCCGCATAACCTGGAAGACGCGGATGGCGGCGTCTGGCTGGTGCCGTTCGACTGGGGGCAGACCTCGATCACCTATCGTACCGACCTTTACGACCTGCAGGGCGAGGAAAGCTGGGACATCCTGTGGGACGAACGCTATGCCGGCCGGATCGGCATGTTGGCCACGGGCGACGACGCCTGGTGGTGCGCGGCGATCAAGGCGGGTGTCCCCTTCGAGGAGATCCACACCGACGCGGCGTTCGACGCCATCGCCGCCGTCCTGCGCGAACAGCGCCCGCTGGTGCGCACCTATACCGATGACACCACCTCGCTGAACCAGGCGCTTGCCTCGGGCGAGCTGGTCGCGGCGATGACCTGGAACAGTTCGGCCGTCGAGCTGACCTTCGAGGAGGTGCCGGTCCGTTTTGCCGAGCCGGTAGAGGGCGCGCTGACCTGGGTCTGCGGGTTCATGATGCACCGCAACGCGCCCAGCCCGGACCGGGCCTATCAGGCGCTCGATGCGCTGATCAGCGTCTCGGCGGGCGAGTTCCTCACCGGCGATTACGGCTATGGCCACAGCAATGCCAAGGTGCTGGATCTCTTCGATGACGAGGAACTGGCCGCCCTGACCCTGGCGCGCGACCCGGCCGATATCCTGGATGCCGGGCACCGTTCCATCCCGCAGACGCCGGAATGGAACGCCCGCATGAACACCCTTTACGAACGGATCAAGGCCGGCTTCTGAGCTGGCCGGGTATCCATTTCCGACCGAAAGGGCAGGCGTACAGATGGCCGTCATCCAATCACCTGACAGTCTGACCGTGATGGACGGGCGGCGAAACACGTCGTTTCGCCGCCGCCTGGCCGCACGGTTCGACACCCTGCGCGGCGTCCTGATGCTGCTGCCGACGCTGGTGATCCTGGGCGTCACCGTGGCCGTGCCCTTTCTGCTGATGAGCGCGATGAGCCTGTGGGAGCAGGTCGGTTTCGGCTATGGCGACGGCTGGTCCCTGGGCAATTATGCCGAAATCGCCGGCGAGCCGCTCTATACCACGCTTTTGCTGCGCTCGCTTGCCATGGCGATGGCGGCGACGCTGATGACGGTGGTGCTGGTCTATCCCATGGCCTATTTCCTGGCCTTTCATGTGCACCGGAACAAGCTGGTTTGGCTGATCATCATCACCTTGCCCTTCTGGACATCCTACCTGCTGCGCGTTTTCGCCTGGCGGGTGGTGCTGGGCTATGAGGGTGTCATCAATTCGGGCCTGCTGGAGCTTGGCCTGATCGATGCGCCACTGGATTTCCTGCTCTACAGCCGGTCCGCGGTCATCATCACGCTGGCCCATGCCTGGGCGGCCTTCGCGCTTCTGCCGATCTATGTTTCGTTGGAAAAGATCGACAAGTCCCTGCTGGAGGCCTCGGCCGATCTTGGAGAAGGGCCGGTGATGCGGTTCTTCCGGGTGATCCTGCCGCTGTCGATGCCGGGCGTGATCGCCGGCACCTTCCTGATGTTCATTCCGACCGTGGGCGACTATGTCACGCCGGCGCTGGTCGGCGGGCCGGATGCGCAGATGATCGGCAACCTGATCGCGCTGCAATTCGGCACGGTCAACAACTGGCCGATGGGGGCGGCGCTGGCCATCACCATGATCCTGGCGATCACGCTGGTGGGGCTGATGTTCCTCGCCCTGTCGCGCTTGCTTTCAAGGTGGGCCCGATGAAACCCGCGAGGCGTCACGAATTTCACCGCCCCAACCGTGCGCTGCAGCTCTATGCCGTGTTCTTCATGGTGCTGCTTTACGGGCCGATCCTGTTCATCCCGCTGTTTTCATTCAGTGCCGGGCTTTACATCCGATTTCCCATCGAAAGCTTCACCCTTGACTGGTATGGGCGGCTGATCGGGGAGCGTCCGGTCCTCAGGGCGCTGGAAAACTCGTTGCGCGTGGGGGTCTCGGTGGCGGTTGTCTCCACCTGCCTGGGGGTTTTCGCGGCCAAGGCGCTGGTGCGCTACCGCGTGCCGGGCAAGGGGCCGATCCTGGGTTTCATCCTGCTGCCGCTGGTGGTGCCACCGATCATCTTTGGCGTGGCGATGCTGCTGATGGTCAACGCGCTGAATATTCCGCTGTCGCTATATACCATCGCGGCGGGGCATATCATCATCTGCCTGCCCTTTTCCATCGCGATCCTGATGCCGCGCTTCGAAGGCTATGACGCAGCGATGGAGGAGGCCGCGGCCGATCTGGGCGAAAACGGCTGGTGGGTCTTCTGGCGGGTGACGGTGCCGATCATCATGCCCGGCATCGTGGCCAGCCTGCTGTTGACCTTCACGGTGTCCTTTGACGAATTCGTCATGGCCTTTTTCCTGGGTGGCACCGACCTGACGCTGCCGTTGTACATCTGGGGGCAGTTGCGCATTCCGCGGAATTTTCCGGTAGTGCTGGCGCTGGGCACGCTGATCCTGCTGTTTTCCTTCGCGCTGGTGTTTCTGGGGCTGCGCATCGGCCGGCGCGGGGCGATCAAGCTGGTGGACAGGGGGTAAAAGTCGATGAGCGAACGCCACGTCATGATCCGCCTGAGCAATATCTCGAAACGTTTCGGGCTGTTTCGCGCGATAGAGCATGCCGATTTCGACATCTTTCGCGGCGAGTTCTTCTCGATCCTCGGCGCCTCGGGCTCTGGCAAGACCACGCTTTTGCGCATCATGGCCGGGTTCGAGGCGGCAAGCGAGGGCACGGTGCATATCGACGGCGCGCCGATGGATGCCGTGCCGCCCCATCAGCGCCCGGTCAACATGGTGTTCCAGAACTACGCCATCTTTCCGCATCTGAACGTGGCCGACAATATCGGCTTTGGCCTGCGCAAGCTGGGGCTGGGCCGCGCCGAACGCCAGCGCCGCATCGACGAGATGCTGGAGCTGATCGCGCTGCCCGGCTATGGCGCGCGCCGGTCCGATCAGTTGTCCGGCGGTCAGCGTCAGCGCGTGGCGCTGGCCCGCGCGCTGATCCTGCGTCCGAAGGTGCTGTTGCTGGACGAACCGCTGGGCGCGCTGGACAAGCAGCTGCGCGCGCAGATGCAGACCGAATTGCGCGCGCTGCAACGCACCGTGGGCATCACCTTCGTGCTTGTCACCCATGACCAGGAAGAGGCGATGGCCCTGTCGGACCGCGTCGCCGTCATGGACGAGGGGCGCGTGATGCAGATCGACACCCCCGCGGGGCTGTACGAGCGTCCGGGCAGCCGAAAGGTGGCCGGGTTCATCGGTTCGATGAATTTTCTGCGGGGTGTGGTGCTGGGCCGCGACGGGGCGATGGCACGGGTGCAGATCGCGGGCGGCGGCGCGGTCTGTCGCATGCCGGCCGACCGGCTGAACGGCGCTCACGGCGACCTGGACCTGGCCATCCGTCCTGAAAAGATCGCTCTTCACGCCCGCGCGCCCGGCCCCGATGCCTTGGCGGGCGTGCTGCGTGACCGTGTGTTTCTGGGCGAGCGGGTGCATTACACGGTCGCGCTGGGCGATGGCGGGGAAACCGTTATCGTCTCTGCCCCCAACACGGCCGAGGCGGATGGCGTGCCCCAGACCGGCAGCACGGTCTGGCTGTCCTGGCCCGAAACCGCGCTGATGCCCCTCAGCGATACCTAACAGGCTGCAGAAAAAGGAATTCCGATCATGCCCGAGCGGGAAACTGTTCCTGATCCTGATATCGGCTCTGCCGCGTTGAGGGTCGCGCCCGACCCTGGAGGGCGCGTCGAAACGCGCTTTCCGAGCGCATCGCTCAAAAGCATGAATGTTATCAGAATGATGCGCGTCATCGCC
>SKHK01000211.1 GCA_007117005.1 Paracoccaceae bacterium | reverse complement strand
TCGATGGGCTGGCGCGTGGTGGACCGGTTCAAGGCGTTCGAACACGCCGTCGCCAAGGGCGCAGAGCCCTATGACGGCCCCGGCAAGATGATGGATACGCCCGCGATCAAGGGCATCGGCGGCAGCCTGATCTATTTCATCGACGCCTACGGAACTGACGATCTGACCGGCCCCTATGCCGGCGAGTTCGACTTCATCGCCGACCCGAAGCCTGCGGGCGTGGGCTTCTATTACCTCGACCACCTGACCCACAATGTCCACAAGGGCAACATGGATGTCTGGTTCCGCTTTTACGGCGAAATCTTCGGCTTCACGGAAATCCGCTTCTTCGATATCGAGGGCAAACACACGGGCCTTCTGTCCCGCGCGCTGACCAGCCCCTGCGGCCGCATCCGTATTCCGATCAACGAGGACCGCGGCGAGACCGGGCAGATCGTCGAATACCTGAAACGCTATAACGGCGAGGGCATCCAGCATATCGCCGTGGGCAGCGAGGATATCTACAGCGCCACCGACGAGATTGCCGAACGCGGCCTGAAATTCATGCCCGCCCCGCCGGCAGCCTATTACGAGATGAGTCATGAGCGCGTGGTCGATCATGAAGAGCCGCTGGACCGGATGATGAAGCACGGCATCCTGATCGACGGCGAAGGCGTCGTCGATGGCGGCGAGACGCGGATCCTGCTGCAGATCTTCTCTAAAACCGTGATCGGACCGATTTTTTTCGAATTCATCCAGCGCAAGGGCGACGACGGCTTCGGCGAGGGCAATTTCAAGGCGCTGTTCGAATCGATCGAGCGCGACCAGATCGAACGCGGCGTGCTGAAAACCGCCTGACGCATTTGCCCGGCTATTGCGCGCCATGGCGCCCCGGCCAACCCGGCCGGGGCGTTTTTTCTTGAAATCGGCCCGCGCATTTGCCCTACTTGGGTTACCGCGCGTCAGCGCAGTCAGAATTCGGGGGAAACCCGATGTTTGAGACCCAACAGGAGGAAAAACGATGCTCAACCTTACCCGCAAGGCCATGCTGGCCGCGGCCCTCGCCCTGCCGCTGGCCGGCCTTGGCGCCACGGCCCAAGCCGATACCCGCGTCTATACCCTGACGACCGCGGGCACCGGCGGCACCTATTACCCGGTCGGCGTGGCACTGGCGACACTGGCCAAGATCCATCTGCAGAACGCCCATGGCATCGACATGTCGGCGATTTCCTCTGCCGGGTCGGGCGAGAATGTGGTGCTGCTGCGCGAGGGGCAGGCCCAGTTCGCCATCATGCAGGGCCTGTTCGGCCAGTGGGCGCGCGAAGGCTCTGGTGTGCTGGAAGAGGCAGGCCCGCAGGACAACATGCGCTCTATCCTTCAGCTTTGGCCGAATGTCGAACATTTCCTGCTGCACACCAGCCTGGTCGAAACCGGCACCGCGGCCGATCTGGCCAATCTGGAAGGCCGCGCCTTTGCCATGGGTGCGCGCAATTCCGGTACCGAACACTCCAACCGCTTCCTGTTCGACAATTTCGGGCTGGACTATGACAACTGGGAACTGGTGTTCCAGGGCTTCGCGCCGGCGATCGACGGGATGATCAACGGCACCATCATGGGCACCAACATCAACTCCGGCATCGGGGTCGGCACCGTGACCCGCGCCCGCGCGCAGATGGGCGACAACGTCACCCTGCTGGCCGTGACGGACGAGGAACTGGCAGCCTTTGACGGCGGCACCGGGCTTTATTTCCACATCACCATCCCCGGCGGCACCTATCCCGGTATCGACGAGGACATCCTCAGCATCGCGCAGCCGAATTTCCTGGCCGTGAATGCCGATGTCCCCGAGGAGGATGTCTACCTGTTCACCCGCACGATCTACGAGAACCTGGGTTTCCTGTGCAACATCCACCCGGCGACCTGTGACATGAGCATCGACAACGCCATGCTGGGCCTGCCGCTGCCCCTGCATCCGGGTGCCGCGCGCTACTTCGAAGAGGTCGGCCTGACCATTCCCGACAACATCGCCCCGGTCGACTGAATGTCGACCAAAGGGTGACGTCAACAGGGTGCGCGCCAGGCGCGCACCCATTCGTTGCAGGGTGGTAAAGGTAGAGGGGCGGGCCATGGCACAGGAACCGCTGGTAGCAGAGCCGTTGAAGAAATCCCTTGTCCCCGAGGACGAGGAAAGCCGCTTCGAGCGCGCACCCGACAGCATTCCCGGGCAGATCGTGTTCTGGTTCGGGGTCGCCACGGCGCTGCTGCATATCTGGCTGAACACGCTGGGCCTGGTGTCGGAACTGCGCGCCGCGGCGGTGCATTTCGCCGCTTTCGGCTTCATGTGCGCGCTGCTCTACCCCGCCTGGCAGGCGAAATCGGCCATGGGCCAGCGGTTCGTTCTGGCCATCGACGTGGTCCTGGGCCTGCTGGCGATCAGTGTCTTCCTGTATCTTTTCTACTTCGAGGACAGCTTCTACCGCACCCGCCAGCAGACCACCGGCTTTGCCTGGTATGACTGGACCTTTACCGCCATCGCCGTGGCGCTGTGCATCGAATTCACCCGCCGCACCACCGGCTGGATCATCCCCATCCTGATCATCCTGTCCTTTACCTACATCACCTTCTGGGGCCGGCATGTGGGGGGCATGCTTACCTTTTCCGGCCTGCGCACGGACACGGCGCTGTTTCGCATCGTCTATACCGATGACGGCATCTTCGGCACCGTGGCGCGGATCTCCTATAGTTTCGTCTTCATGTTCATCCTCTTCGGCGCCTTTCTGATGCGATCCGGCGCCGGGGCCTTCATCATCGATTTCGCCCAGGTGCTGGCAAAACGTATGATGGGCGGGCCGGGCTTCGTGGCGATCATCGGCTCGGGGCTGATGGGCACGATCTCGGGCTCGGCGGTGGCCAACACGGTGTCCACCGGCTCTGTCACCATCCCGCTGATGAAACGCGCGGGCATCCCGCCCCGCACCGCCGCAGCGACCGAGGCCGCCAGTTCCACCGGCGGGCAGATCATGCCGCCGATCATGGGCGCGGGGGCCTTCATCATGGCCTCTTTCACGCAGGTGCCCTACCTGACCATCGCGGCGCTCAGCGTACTGCCGGCGATCCTTTATTTCCTGTCGGTCGGCTTCTACATCCGCATCACCGCCAAGCGGCTGAACCTGCAGCCGATGGGCGGGCATGAAAAGACCGTCTGGCAGGTGCTGAAGGATAACGGGCTGGCCTTCTTCCTGCCCATCGGCGTGCTGGTGGGGCTGATGGTCTGGGGCTACACGCCTACCTATGCCGCCGGCATCGCCATCATCGCCGTGGTGGTGTCCAGTTGGGTGACGAAAAACCCGATGGGTCCCAAGGCGGTGCTGGAAGCCCTGGCGCTGGGCGCCAAGAACATGATCATGACCGCCGTGCTACTGGTGGCCATCGGCGTGGTCATCGCGGCGGTCACCATCTCTGGCATCGGCAACACGTTCTCGCTGATGATCGGTGCCTGGTCCGGCGGATCGGTCCTGATCGCGGTGGTGCTGATCGCGCTGGCCTCGCTGGTGCTGGGCATGGGGCTGCCGGTGACGGCGGCCTATATCGTCATCGCCACGCTGGCCGCTCCGGCGCTGGCCGACCTGATCACGCGGGTAGAGCTGATCAGCGCCATCGCCTCGGGCGAGATCCCGCAATCGGTGGGGGCGATCCTGATGCTGGGCGCGCCGGAACATGCCGCCGTGATCGGCCAGCCCATGTCACGCGAGCTGGCGGCCGAGATCCTGGGCGCCGCGCCGCAGGAAATGAACCGCATGATCCTGGACCAGACGCTTGCGCGCGACACCATCATCGCCGCCCTGCTGGCCGCGCATTTGGTCATCTTCTGGCTCAGCCAGGACAGTTCGGTCACGCCGCCCGTCTGCCTGACCGCCTTTGCCGCCGCGGCCATCGCGGGATCAAAGCCGATGGCCACGGGTTTCACGGCCTGGAAGATGGCCAAGGGCCTTTATATCGTGCCGCTGCTGTTCATCTATTCGCCCATCCTGACCGGCACGCTGTGGGAAAAGATCGAGGTGACAATCTTCACCGCCGCCGCGCTTTACTGCTTTGCCGCGGCGATCGAGGGGCACATGGAGGCGGCGGTGAACATCGTGCAGCGCGCGCTTCTGGCGGCGCTTTGCGTGATCCTGATCTGGCCCGTCTC
>SKHK01000163.1 GCA_007117005.1 Paracoccaceae bacterium | reverse complement strand
CTGGTCCTGCGGCAGGCGGCGGCGGCGGGCGTGGGGCATCTGGGCTTCAAGGTCTGGGAGGAGGGGGATCTGGACCGGCTGCATGGTTTTTTCACCGAGCGCGCATTGCCGGCGGCCTGGGTGGAGCGGCCGTTCATGGGCCGGGTGCTGGCCGTGCGCGAACCCTGGGGCGTACCGCTGGAGTTCTACGTACACATGGACCGGCTGCCGCCGATCCATCAGCAATACGGGCTTTACCGGGGCGTGAAGCCCTTGCGCATCGACCATTTCAACCTGTTTGCCAGCGATGTGGACGGCGCGATGAGCTTTTACACCGATCTGGGCTTTAGGCTGACCGAGTATACGGCTGATGAAGAGACGGGGCGGACATGGGCGGCCTGGATGCATCGCAAGGGGGGCGTGCATGACATCGCCTTCACCAATGGCACCGGGCCGCGGCTGCATCACATGGCCTTCTGGGTGCCGACGCCGTTGAACATCATCGATCTGCTGGATGTGATGTCCACCTCGGGCTATCTGGCTCATATCGAGCGCGGGCCGGGGCGGCACGGGATTTCGAACGCGTTTTTCCTTTATGTACGAGACCATGACGGACACCGGACCGAGCTTTACTGTTCGGATTACCAGACCGTGGACCCGGATCTGGAGCCGATCCGATGGGATCTGAAGGACCCGCAACGCCAGACGCTGTGGGGGGCGCCGGCGCCGCGCAGCTGGTTTCAGGAAGGGGCGGTATTCGACGGGGCGACGCTGGCAGAGAGCGGGTTGCGGGCAACGCCTATCGTGGCGACGTGAGGCCAGGGTGGAGCATGCGGGGGCTGCCCGCCCCCGCACCCCCGGCAAAGGGGGCCATGATGGCCCCCTTTGAACCCCCCGGGCGCCGGGCAGCGACCGTGTCGCGAGACAGGAGAGGCTCACCATGACCAGCCGATTGGCAACCATTCGTGCCCAGGGCCAGCGGCTGTTCGGGGTGGTGACCGAAGGCGGGTTCATCGCCCTGAACGACACCTTTCCGCATTGGGCCGGGCTGCGCCAGGTGATCGAGGCCGGCGCCCTGGGCAGGCTGGCCGAGGCCGCGCAGGGCCGGGCGGTGACGCATGCAGAGGGCAGCTTTGCCTTTGATATCCCCATCCCGGACCCCGAAAAGATCATCTGCGTCGGCGTCAACTTCCCCGACCGCAATGCCGAATACCGCGACGGGCAGGCGGCGCCGCCGAACATGTCGCTTTTCCCCCGGTTCGCGCGCAGCTTCACCGGGCATGGCCAACCGCTGATCCGCCCGCCGGAAAGCCCGCAACTGGATTACGAGGGCGAGGTGGCGGTGGTCATCGGCCGGGGTGGGCGGCGCGTCCCCGAAGCGCAGGCGCTGAGCCATATCGCCGCCCTGACCCTGTGCAACGAAGGCACCGTCCGCGACTGGGTGCGCCATGCGAAATTCAACGTCACGCAGGGCAAGAACTGGGACCGGTCCGGCGCCATGGGCCCCTGGCTGGTGCCCTTCACCGACCCCGCGCAGATCCTTGACATCCGCCTGACAACCCGCGTGAACGGCCAGACGCGCCAGGACGACCGAACAGGCCGCATGCTGTTTCCCGTCGCCCGGCAGATCGCCTACATCAGCACTTTCACCACGCTGGTGCCCGGCGACATCATCGTCACCGGCACCCCCACCGGCGCCGGGGCGCGGCGCGACCCGCCGGTCTGGCTGGCGCCCGGCGATGTGGTCGAGGTCAGCGCAGAGGGCCTGGGCACCCTGCGCAACACCGTGGCCGACGAGGCCGCGTCATGACGCCGGAGCAGATCGCCGCCGCCGCCGAGGCGTTGTTTCTGGCAGAGCGCGATGGCCGGCAGATCGGCCTTCTGTCCCGGCAGTTTCCGGCCATGACGCTGGACGATGCCTATGCCGTCCAGGCGGCGCTGGTGGCGCGCAAAGAGGCCGCGGGCCGGCGCCGGATCGGCTGGAAGATCGGCCTGACCAGCCGTGCCATGCAGGCCGCGCTGGGAATCGACACGCCGGATTCGGGCGTCCTGTTCGATGACATGCTTTTCGCCGATGGCGCCACCGTCCCGCCCGGCCACTTCATCCAGCCGCGCATCGAGGCCGAGATCGCCTTTGTCATGAAGGCCCCACTTGCCGGGGAAACCATCACCCGGGGCGACGTGCTGGCGGCCACCAGTCATGTCGCCCCGGCGCTGGAGATCCTGGACACCCGCATCCTGCGAACCGACCCTCGGACCGGCGCTGCGCGCGTGATCACCGACACGGTCAGCGACAATGCCGCCAATGCCGGGCTGGTGCTGGGCACGCGCCGCCATGCGCCCGCTGCGGTCGTTCTGCGCCGGGTGGGGGCGATCCTGTCCCGCGATGGCGTGGTCGAGGAGACGGGCCTGGGCGCGGGCGTGCTGGGCGACCCCGTGGCCGGGATCGTCTGGCTGGTGCAGCGGCTGGCGCGCTACGGCCAGGGCGTGGGGGCGGGCGAGGTGCTGCTTTCGGGCAGCTTCATCCGGCCGGTCGAGGCCCCGCCCGGCAGTCGGTTCCACGCGGATTTCGGTGATTTCGGGCAGGTGCGCATCGGGTTCGACTGACCCGGCAGGGTTGCGCGCATCGGGGCTTGGCCCGCCCTGCGTGGCGCCTTAGGCTGCTGTCCATGAACGCCGAGCAAGCACCGACAGCCCCCCACCAGCCCCCGCCTGCCCGCCAGCGCGTGCTGCTGTTGGGCGCGACCGGCACCATCGGCCGGGCCACCGCCGCGGCGATCCTGGTGCGCGGGCATGACCTGACCTGCTTCCTGCGCCCCGGCCGCCATGACCCCGGCCTGCCCGCCGGCGCGCAGATCCGCCATGGCGATGTCACCGACCGCGACAGCCTGCTGCGCGACGCCTTCGCGGGCACGCGTTTCGATACCGTGGTCTCTTGCCTGGCCTCGCGCACCGGGGCGCCGGCCGATGCCTGGGTGATCGACCATGGCGCGCATATGGCTGCGCTTTCGGCCGCGCAGGCGGCGGGCGTGAGGCGCTTCGTGCTGTTGTCGGCGATCTGCGTGCAAAAGCCCTTGCTGGCCTTTCAGCGGGCAAAACTGGCCTTCGAGCAGGCGCTTGTCGCATCAGGGCTGGATCATGTGATCGTGCGGCCCACGGCGTTTTTCAAGTCGCTTTCAGGGCAGGTCGAGCGGGTGCGGGCGGGGCGGCCCTATCTGCTGTTCGGCGACGGGCGGCTGACGGCGTGCAAGCCGATCTCGGACGCCGATCTGGGCGGCTACCTGGCCGATTGCCTGACCGACCCCGCGCGCACGGGCCGCATCCTGCCCATCGGCGGGCCGGGCCCGGCGATCACGCCCCTGGATATCGGCGAGTGGCTGTTTCAGATGACCGGGCAGGTGCCGCGCTATCGCCGCGTGCCGGTGGGCATGATGAGCGCCATCATCGGCGGGCTTTCGGTGGGGGGGGTGGTAATGCCCAGCCTGCGGGACAAGGCCGAATTCGCCCGCATCGGGCGCTACTATGCCACCGAATCGATGCTGGTGCTGGACCCGGCAAGCGGGCGCTATGACGCCGATGCGACGCCGGAAACCGGCAGCGATACCTTGCGCGATTTTCACGCGGCGATGCTGCGCGGCGAGGCGTCGGTCGACCGGGCCGATCACGCGGTGTTCTGAGCGGGCTTGACGCGGGTTCCTGTGGGCTCAAGGGTGGCGCCATGACCGAGCGCGCCTTGCACCCGATGGATCATCCCGGCCTGTGGGCCGAAACCGCGCCGCCGGCGCCGGACACGCCACCGCTGGCGGGCGATCTGGCGGTCGATCTGGCGGTGGTGGGGGCGGGCTATACCGGGCTGGCGGCCGCGCTGGCAGCGGCAGAGGCCGGCGCGCGCGTGGCCGTGCTGGAGGCGTCAGAGGTTGGCGCGGGCGGATCGGGGCGCAACGTGGGGCTGGTCAATGCCGGGCTCTGGCTGATGCCCGAGGAGATGGAGCGCCGGCTGGCCCCGCTGTCCACGGGCGACGAGCCGCACCCGCTGGCGGCCCTGCTGGCCCAGGCGCCTGCGGCGGTCTGGGCGCTGATCGAGCGCCACGGCATCGCGTGCGAGGCACAGCCCGCTGGCACATTGCATTGCGCGGTCGATGACGCGGGACTGGCGGCGCTGTCGGCGCGGGCCGCGCAATGGCGCGCGCGGGGTGTGGCGGTGGAACTGCTGGGCGGCGAGG
>SKHK01000230.1 GCA_007117005.1 Paracoccaceae bacterium | reverse complement strand
CGCGCAAACCTGTTCGAGGACGACTACTTCACCGCGCTTGCCGACCGCATTCTGGGCGCGACCGTCGCCTATGGCCGCAAACCCCTGCGCGCGGCAGCGTGGTTGCTGCTGCCCTGGCTGATCGGGGTCTGGATTTTCGGTACGGCCCTTGCCCGAGACGAGATCAAGCCCAACCTGCCGCAAATCCAGCGCGCGCCGGAATGGGTGCTGTGCGGGGTCGATGCGGATCAGGTGGTCACCTTGGCAGGGCAGGACACCCCCAGCGCCGGGCTGCGCGCGCCGGGGCAAGGGCGGCTGGACTGCTTTCACGGCACCGCCGAGGGGCGCAATCACCCGCGCTTCAACCCCTATGTCTATTCTGCCGATACGCTTTTGCCCATCGTCTCGATGGAGATGCAAAGCTACTGGATACCGGATGATTCCACACCCTTTGGCGGGTTCGCGCGCTTCTACCTCTGGCTTCACATCGCGATGGGGTGGGGGTTGACCCTGCTGGCGGTGGCGGGCTTTTCGGGCCTGATCAAGACGGATAACACCAAATGACCCATACCTACCCTGTCCGCGTCCATTATGAAGATACCGACATGGCCGGGATCGTCTATCACGCGAATTACCTGAAATTCATCGAACGCGCGCGCAGCGACTGGGTGCGGGAACTGGGCGTCGATCAGCGCGCGATGCGCGATAGCGCGGGGCTGGTCTTTGCCGTGCGGCGGCTGGAGGCCGAGTATCTGGCGCCCGCGCGGTTCGACGATGTGCTGGCGGTGGAAAGCCGGGTGGAGGCGGCCAGCGGCGTGCGGCTGACCCTGCAGCAGGCGGTGCTGCGCAAGGGCATGGTGCTGTTTTCCGCCCGCGTGGTGCTGGTTTGTCTGGATGCCGCAGGCCGCCCCCGGCGCCTGCCCGCGGCGCTGGCGCCGCTGATCGCCGCCGGGCGGGGGGCGCCGGGCTGACCGGCTCAGGCCAGCGCCAGCTTTTCGCGCACGAAGCGTTCCAGGTCGGCCGCGGGCCGGGCACCTGCCAGCCGTGCCACCTCGCGCCCGCGGTGGAACAGGATGAAGGCCGGGATGCCGCGGATGTTGTAGCGGATGCTGGCGTCAGGGTGGCTTTGGGTGTCGATCTTGGCCAGCCGCACCTGCGGGGCAAGCGCCTTTGCCGCGCGCTCGAACTCTGGCGCCATGGCCCGGCAGGGGCCGCACCAGGGCGCCCAGAAATCGACCAGCAGCGGCAGGTCGTCGGCTTTGGCGGCCTTTTCCAGCGTCTTCAGGTCCAGCGCCGCCACCCGCCCACCGTTCAGCGCGTGCCCGCATATGCCGCATTTCGGCCCGGCGGCAGCGCGGGCGGCGGGCAGGCGGTTGACCTGGCCGCACTCCGGGCAGGTCAGGCGGATGGCATCGGCGCCCATGGCGGCCTCCTTCATATTCCGTGTTGTGCATGCATAATGGGGGTCCCGGGGCGCCGATTCAAGAGACCCCGCGCCGGGCCGTTCAGGCGCGCGGCGGGCGCGACCGATAGACCGGCAGCCGCCAGCCAAAGCGCAATGAGCCCGCGCGCAGCAGGAAGGTGACCGCGGCGCAGGCCATCAGCGCCCAAAGCGTCGCACCGCCCAGCGCCGCCACACCCAGCGCCGCCAGCGCACCGGCGAAGGCGGCGGAAAGATAGAGCTCGCCCTGGCGCAGTACCATCGGCACCTCGTTGCAGACCACATCGCGCATCAGCCCGCCGAAGGCGCCGGTGGCCATGCCCATCATCACCACCACCGCCGGCGTGTGGCCCAGCGACAGCGCCACCCCCACGCCGGCCGGCACCGCCACCGACAGCGCGCCCGCGTCCAGCCAGTCCAGCGCCCGGCGGCGCGATTCCAGCAGATGCGCGGTGAAAAAGACCACCAGCGCCGCCGCGCAGGCGGTGCCGATGAACAGCGGGTCGGCGATCCAGAACACCATGTCGCGGTTCAGCAGCAGGTCGCGCACCGTGCCGCCCCCCACCGCCGTCAGCGAGGCGATGAACAGAAACCCCACCAGATCAAGCTGCGCGCGGCTGGCCGCCAGCGCGCCGGTCAGCGCAAAGATGAACACGGCCAGGTAGTCGAGTACCGAAAGCAGGGTCATGTGCCCGTCGCCTTGCGCCTTGGCTTGAACGGGGCCATGCCGGCGCGGGCCAGTTCGTCGGCGCGTTCGTTCTCGGCATGTCCGGCATGACCCTTGATCCATTTCCAGGTGACATCGTGGCGGGCCTGCGCCGCGTCCAGCCGCTGCCACAGATCGGCGTTCTTGACCGGTTTCTTCGCCGCCGTGCGCCAGCCGTTGCGCTTCCAGCCGTGCAGCCAGCCGGTGATGCCGTCCTTCACATAGGCGCTGTCGGTGGTGATGGTGATGGTGCTGGGGCGGGTCAGCACCTCCAGCGCCATGATTGCGGCCATCAGTTCCATGCGGTTGTTGGTGGTCAGCGCCTCGCCGCCCTTGAGTTCTCGCTCGCGCAGGGTCTGCGCGCCGTCGGTGGCGCGCATCAGGACGCCCCAGCCGCCGGGGCCGGGATTGCCCGAACAGGCGCCGTCGGTCCAGGCGTGCAGATCAGCCACCGCGCGCCACCCACAGACAGGCCAGCACCACCGCCGTCACGGGCACGCGCAGCGTCAGCCACCAGCGCGGGGCCAGCCTGCGGGCCTGGAACACCATGTCGATGACCAGCACCGCGACGAAACCGGCGACAAGATGCGCCAGCGCCTGCCCCTGGATCGCCCAGGGGTGGGGCAGGGTGAAGAAGAAGGCATAAAGCGCGGGGATCACGCTGAGGACATAGGCCCAGGCCGGTGCGCCGCGCGCGGCGAAACCCCAGAGCACCCCGGCCATGAAGCACAGGATGACCACGCCATAGGCCGTGATCAGCGCCACGCCATTGCCATCGCCGGGCCAGAGGCCCAGCACCATTGCCGCCCCCGCGAGGAAGGGCAGGGTGCCGGCGGCGGTAAGCAGGATGGCGATGCGGGGCGGGATCATGGCGCAGTCCGGATGTGATGGGGCGGGGCAGGTGGGGGCGCTGCCCCCGTCCTTGCTGGCGCAAGGACTCCCCCGGAGTATTTCCGGCAAGATGAAGGGGGGTGCGGGGGGATGCAAGGGGGTGGCTCGGCGGGTGCGGCAGAGGGCGTGTTTGGGGCGGTTTGGGGGCGGTTTGGGGGCGCTGCCCCCGCCCTCGCTGCGCGAGGGCTCCCCCGGAGTATTTTGAGCAAGATGAAAGACGGTTTGCGAGGCGCGGGGCGCGTGGCCTGCGCCAGGCCTTGCATGGTTGAAGGCGCATGGCGCGTGCAGGTTCGGGCAGGGCGCAGGGAAGACGCGGGGCCGGTCAGGCGGGTTCGCGCAGCGCGCGGGGGACCTTGAATTCGACCCGTTCGACGGCGGTTTCGACCAGTTCGCGGGTCAGGTCGTAGCGGGCGGCGAAGGCGGCGATGACCTCTTCGACCAGCACCTCGGGCGCGCTGGCGCCGGCGGTCAGGCCCAGAGTGCGGATGCCATCGAGTGCGCGCCAGTCGATATCATCGGCGCGCTGGATCAGCTGGGCATAGGGGCAGCCGGCGGCGCGGCCGACCTCGACCAGGCGGCGGGAATTCGACGAATTGGGCGCGCCGATCACCATCAGCGCATCGATCCGGGGGGCGATTTCCTTGACCGCTGCCTGGCGGTTGGTGGTGGCGTAGCAGATGTCTTCCTTGTGCGGGCCGACGATGGCCGGAAAGCGCGCCTGCAGGGCCGCGACGATATCGGCCGTGTCATCGACCGAGAGCGTGGTCTGGGTGATGAAGGCCAGTTTCTCCGGATCGCGGGGCGTGATCTGAGCGACATCCGCCACGGTTTCGACCAGCATCACCTCGCCCGGGGGCAGTTGCCCCATGGTGCCCACGGTTTCCGGGTGCCCCTCATGCCCGATCATCACCATCTGCAGCCCGTTGGCGTGATGGCGCTCTGCCTCGATATGTACCTTGCTGACCAGCGGGCAGGTGGCATCGACATAGACCATCTGCCGGGCCTGCGCCGCCGCAGGCACCGATTTCGGCACGCCATGCGCCGAGAAAATCACGGGCCGGTCATCGGGGCATTCGTCCAGCTCCTCGACAAACACCGCACCCTGATCGCGCAGCGCATCGACGACGTATTTGTTGTGCACGATTTCGTGCCGGACATAGACCGGGGCGCCCCATTTCTGCAGCGCCATTTCGACGATCTTGATGGCGCGGTCGACACCGGCGCAGAAACCGCGCGGGGCGGCGAGGTAGAGCGTCAGGGGGGGCTTTGCGGTCATCGGTGGCCTGTCCTTGCTTGGGGCGGAAGGTAAGCCAGTCGGCAGCATGCGTCCAGCCCCGGCGCCGTTACCCGAAGGCGCCGGTCAGCCCGGTGACGACCAGCAGCCCCAGACCCAGGCCCACCCAGGGCAGCCAGTGCAGAGTTCGCCCGCGGAAATGTGCCGCTGCGGCCAGGTGGGTCGCCAGCGCGGTCAGGGCAAGGACGTAGTAGGGGGCGAAGTAGAGCCCCTGCCACCCCGAAAGGACCGCGGCGGCGAAACGGGCGTCGGTATCGACCGGGGGCGTGGCAGCGCGTGCCAGCAGGACGGCAGGGACGTGCTGCACCAGAAAGAACGCCAGATAGAGGCCCGAGGCCACCTGCGCCAGCGCCCAGCCGCGCCCCATGCCACGCCCCAAGCCCCGGCGCCGGGCAAGGGTCAGGCCAAGCCCGATCTGCAGCGCGAAAAGCGCCAGCAGTGCCGCCTCCACCGGCGCGAAACGGTAAAACGGGCGCAACAGGGATTGCAGGCTGCGATGCGCCTCGATCCCCGCCAGAAGGGCCAGGTGATTGCCCAGGTGCAGGATCAGGAACAGCCCCAGCGCGGCTGCCGCCAGGCGATGGACGCGGGCCAGTGTCATGGGCGCGCCGGGCGCCTGACGGATTGCCACAGACCGGCACCGGCCAGCCCTGCTGCCGCCACGAACAGTGTCCATTGCGGGGCGCGCCACAGGCTTTCTGTCAGCAACAGCCCGTAGAAGATGAAGAGCGCGGCAAAGCCCAGGGATTGCGCGCAGACCAGCCAGATCACCCCTTGCCGCGCATCCGGCGCGCGCGCGGCCCAAAGCAGTGCCGCCGCCATCACCGCCAAAACCACGCTGACCGCGTGCCACAGGACCGAGGCGTAAAGCCCCATTTCGCCATTCCCGGTAATCGCACGCAGCGGGGCGTGTACATCGCTTTCGCCCGCGAAAAGATGAATGAGGGTGGTGACGGCAAGCAAGGCGCCGGCGGCGGTGATCAGGCGGTTCATGCCATGGCCTTGTCAAAACATACGGTTCCGTATGGTATTGGCATTGACGCTTGCGGCTGTCAATACGCTACCGTATGGTTCTGCCCGTCATGGCACCCAGACTATCCCCCGAAGACTGGATCGCGGCGGGCTTTCGCGCGCTGGCGCAGGGTGGCGTATCCGCGCTGCGCGCCGAGGCGCTGGCGCGTGAGCTTGGTGTCTCGAAAGGCTCTTTCTACTGGCATTTCAAGGATGTGCCGGCCTTTCACGCGGTCATGCTGCGCCATTGGCGCGAACAGGCCACCGACCGGATCATCACCATGGTGCAAGAGGGCGCAACCGACCCCGCCGAGCGGTTGCTGCTGCTGGCCGATCTGGCGACCTCTGACCTGGATATGCCCTATGGCGGGTTTCACACCGAGGCGGCGATCCGCGCCTGGGCGCGGGGCGATCCGCAGGTCGCGGCGGTGCAGCAGCAGGTGGATGAGCAGCGTCTGGCCTTCATCACCGGCTGTTTCGATGCCGCCGGCCTGCCCGGCGCGCGCGCGCGTGCGCGGCTTTCGCTGGCCGCGCTGGTGGGCGCGCAGAACCTGCCGCCGACCGACCCGGCCCGCCAGCGTGCGCAGCTTCGCCTGCTGCTGGGACTGTTGCTTGCCCCTCAGCCGGCGCCGATCACCGCTGCGGCCGCCAGCCCCAGCAGCACATAGCGCCCGGTCTTAGCCAGGGAGACCAGCAGCGTGAATTGCCAAAGCGGCGTGCGCATGGTGCCGGCGATCACCGTCACCCAGCCGATCACCGGTGCCCAGGACATCAGCAGCGACCAGACACCCCAGCGCGCCCACAGCACCCGGGCGCGGGCCAGCCGTTCAGGGGTCAGGCGCAGCCGCGCCATGACGGCCGGGCGGTCGGCCTGCGCGCCCAGCCAGTAGTTGACGAAGGCGCCCAGCGTGTTGCCCAGGCTTGCCACCGTGATCAGTACCCAAAGCGGCGCCGCGGCCAGCGCCTGCAGAGCCAGAAACACCAGCTCAGACTGGAATGGCACCACCGTCGCGGCCAGAAAGGTGGCCCCGAAAAGACCGCTCAGGGCAAGCGTGGTTTCCATGCGCGGCGTATCTGCGATGCGACGGGTGGTGTGCCCCGTGTTTCAGCCGGTCATTCGGCGCTGTCTTGTGCGCGATCCGGGCGCGGCTCGCGCGGGGGGCGGCCGATCACCTCACGCAGTTCATCCAGTTCGATGAAATTGTCTGCCTGACGGCGCAGATCGTCGGCGATCATCGGCGGCTGGCTGCGGATGGTCGACACCACCGAGACCCGCACCCCCTGGCGTTGCAACGCCTCCACCAGCGAGCGGAAATCGCCATCGCCGGAAAACAGCACCGCATGATCCAGCCGATGCGCAAGCTCCATGGCGTTCACGGCCAGTTCGATATCCATGTTGCCCTTGATCTTACGCCGGCCGGTGCTGTCGGTGTATTCCTTGGCCGGTTTCGTCACCATCGTGTAGCCGTTGTATTGCAGCCAGTCGATCAGCGGGCGCAGGGGGGAATAGTCGTCGTTTTCCAGAAGCGCGGTATAGTAAAAGGCGCGCAACAGCTTGCCGCGGCGCATGAACTCCTGGCGCAGAAGCCTGTAGTCGATGTCAAAGCCCAGCGCCTTACCGGCGGAAAAGAGGTTGGCGCCGTCGATGAAAAGCGCCAGACGTTCGTCCTTGTAAAACATGGCCTGTCTCTACAATAGTGATGTCCAGATGGTCAAACCGATGGCCGCGGCGGCGATGCGCGTCAGACTGTCGGATCGCGTCATGCCCTGCTAAGGAAACGACCGTCCGGACAGGAATTCCCGGGCAGGCATCGCGGACCCACCAAGGCCGCCCCAACCAACGTAATGTCGGACAATATCCATGCAGCGCGCCGATAACAACCGTTTCCTGCTGGCGCTGGGCGCGAATATGGGCGGGGGCGCTGCCGGGAACGCCGCGCTGCTGCGCCAGGCGCTGGACCGGTTGACAGCAGGTCAGTGCACGCTTGCCACGCTCAGCGGCTTTCATGTCACCCCGGCCTTTCCCGCGGGTTCCGGGCCGGATTTCGTCAATGCCTGCGCGGCGGTGGACAGCGTGTTGTCGGCGCGCGCGCTGCTGGACCGGCTGCATGAGGTAGAGGCGGCCATGGGCCGGCAACGCATTCGCCGCTGGGGGCCCAGGGTGATCGATCTGGACCTGCTGGCGATGGGCGATGCCATCCTGCCCGATGCCGCCTTTCTGCGCGACTGGATGGCTCTGCCCCCCGCCCGGCAGGCGAGCGAGGCGCCGGACCGGCTGATTCTGCCCCATCCGCGCCTGCATGAGCGCGCCTTCGTGCTGGTGCCGTTGGCCGAGATCGCGCCGGACTGGCGCCACCCGCTGACCGGGCAGACGGTCGCTGCCATGCGCGACGCCCTGCCTGCCGAGGCGCTGATGGCGGTCAGGCGGTTGTGACACCCGCTGTGCATCACAGCCGCCCATTCGGGTTGCAAAGGGGCGGACAGGGGTGTAACACGCACGGCTGATTGCCCCCATTTTCGGAACTGGAGTTGCTGCATGGCCCGCGTGACGGTAGAAGACTGCGTTGACAAGGTGCCGAACCGGTTTGAACTGGTCACCCTTGCCGCCCATCGCGCGCGCGAAATCGCCTCTGGCGCGCCGATCACCGTGGCGCGCGACAACGACAAGAATCCCGTCGTCGCCCTGCGCGAAATCGCCGAGGAAACGCAGTCGGCCGATGCCCTGCGCGAACGTCAGATCGAAAGCATGCAGACCCAGATCGAGGTCGACATGCCCGAAGATGACGACATGGCACTGCTGATGGGGGCACAGGCCGACGAGCCCGCCACCGACGACATGAGCGAAGAGCAGATGCTGCGCCAGTTGCTGCAGGCACAGGGCCAGCCCGGCTGACCGGCACCACGGGCCCAGGGAGCCGGCGCAGGGCTGCCGGGTTGTGATGACACCGGATGACCTTGTCGCGCTGGTGCGCAACTACAATCCGAATTGCGACGAAGACCTGATCCGCCGCGCCTGGGACTATGGCGCGGCGATGCACGAGGGCCAGCGCCGCCATTCCGGCGAGGCCTATTTCACCCATCCCGTCGCCGTCGCCGCGCTGCTGACAGAGATGCGGCTGGACGATGCCACCATCGTCACCGCCCTTCTGCATGACACGATAGAAGACACCCGCTCGACCCATGAAGAGGTCGCGCAGCGCTTTTCGCCGGAAATCGCGGAACTCGTCGATGGCGTGACCAAGCTGACCAATCTGCAGCTTTCCTCCTCTCAGGCCAAACAGGCAGAGAATTTCCGCAAGCTCCTGATCGCCATGAGCCGCGATTTGCGGGTGATCCTGGTCAAGCTGGCCGACCGGCTGCACAACATGCGCACCATCCGGTCGATGCGGCCCGAAAAGCAGGGCCAGAAGGCGCGCGAGACGATGGAGATCTACGCCCCGCTGGCCGGCCGCATGGGCATGCAATGGATGCGCGAAGAGCTGGAGGATCTGGCCTTTCGCGTGCTCAACCCCGAGGCGCGCAATTCCATCCTGCGCCGCTTCATCAGCCTGCAGCGCGAATCAGGCAATGTCGTCAGCCGGATCGCGGGCGATATCCGGCTGGAACTGGACCGCGCGCAGATCGATGCCACGGTCTATGGCCGCGCCAAGAAACCCTATTCGGTCTGGCGCAAGATGCAGGAAAAGGACCTGACCTTTTCGCGCCTGTCCGACATCTACGGCTTTCGCATCATCGTCGATGACGTGGCGCAGTGCTACCAGGTGCTGGGCCTGATCCATCAGCGCTGGCGCGCTGTGCCGGGCCGGTTCAAGGATCATATCAGCCAGCCGAAGCAGAACGGCTACCGCTCCATCCACACCACGGTTTCGGGCCGCGACGGCAAGCGGGTAGAGGTGCAGATCCGCACGCGCGAGATGCACGAGGTCGCCGAGGCCGGGGTGGCCGCGCATTGGGCCTACAAGGATGGCGCGCGGGTGGAAAACCCCTTTGCCGTCGATCCGGCGAAATGGATCTCCTCGCTGACCGAAAGGCTGGATGCGGCGGGCGAGGACCACGACGAATTCCTGGAACATGTCAAGCTGGAGATGTATGCCGACCAGGTCTTCTGCTTCACGCCGAAGGGCGATGTGGTGCCGTTGCCGCGCGGGGCGACGCCGCTGGATTTCGCCTATGCCATCCATACGCGGATCGGCCATGCCACGGTTTCGGCAAAGGTGGACGGGCTGCGCGTGCCGCTGTGGACACGGCTGCGCAACGGCCAGTCGGTCGAAATCATCACCGCCGAGGGGCAGCGCCCGCAGGCCAGCTGGATCGAACTGGTCCATACCGGGCGGGCCAAGGCCGCCATCCGCCGCAGCCTGCGCGAGGAAGACCGCGAACGCTTTGTACGGCTGGGCCGGGAACTGATGCGGCTGGCGCTGGAAAATGTGGGCCGGCGGCTGACCGACAAGGCGCTGGAGACGGCCGCGCAGATGATGGGGCTGAAGGACGCGCCGGACCTGCTGGCGCGCGTGGGCAGCACCGATATCAGCGCGCGTCATGTCGTGCAGACGCTGTTTCCGGACCTGGCCGCGGCGCAGGGCGACCGCGTGGACAGCGCCCAGCCCGTGGTGGGGCTGGAGCCGGGCCAGAGCTTTCGGCGCGCGGCCTGTTGCCAGCCGGTGCCGGGCGAACGGATCGTCGGCATCACCTATCGCGGCAAAGGGGTCCTGGCGCATGCCATCGACTGCGCCGTGCTGGCGGGCCTGGAGGACCAGCCGGAACGCTGGATCGACCTGCGCTGGCTGGACGGGCGCCACCAGGCGGTGCATGCCGTCTCGCTGGAGGTGACGATTTCCAACAATGCCGGTGTGCTGGGGCGCGTATGTTCCTTGATCGGCGGGCAGGGCGCCAATATCTCTGATCTGCGGTTCTCGGACCGCAAGCCGGATTACTTTCGCATCTTTGTCGAGGTCGATGTGCGCGACGCGGGCCATCTGCATGCCATCCTGACGGCGCTGAATGCCGAAACCGATGTCGCCGAGGTGCGTCGCCTGCGCGACCCCACCCGGCGACCCTGACCAGACCCGGGCGCCCAGCGTGGTTTTCAAGCGCAGAATCAGAAAGCCGACCTATCGCGCGATTGCCGAATTCTTTTTCCCGCGCGGCGGCTGGCGGCGGTCCACGGCCTATGTGATGCACCGGCTGCGGCGCCTGCCGGACACGCCGCACCGCATCTGCATGGGTATCGCGGCGGGTACCTTCGTGTCCTTCCTGCCGCTATGGGGGCTGCATTTCCTGCTGGCGGCACTGGTGGCCTGGATGTTCCGCGGCAATATCCTGGCGGCGCTTCTGGGCACGTTCTTCGGCAATCCCATCACCTTTCCGATCATCGCGGTCAGCGCGCTGGAACTGGGCAACTGGCTGATCGGGGGCGTGCACAGCATGAAATTCTCCGAGGTGATGGCGGCCTCTGGCTATGCGACATCGGAACTGACCGCCAACGCGCTGGCGCTGTTCACCGGGGCGGGGATCAGTTGGGAACGGGGCACGGTGTTCCTGTGGCGGGTTTTCCTGCCCTTCATGCTGGGCGGGACAATCCTGGGCATTCCCACGGCGGTGGCGATGTACTACATCTGCCTGCCGCTGGTGCAGGCCTATCAGCGCAGTCGGATCAAACGGTTGAAGGCCCGGCTGGAGGCGGCCAGGAAGATGCTGCAAGAACGCGAAGGCGGCGATCAGTAAAGGCGGAGATCAGGCATGAACCAACCCGCAACCGACATTGTGCAGCCCCTGCGCCTGGGGGTGAACATCGACCATGTCGCCACGCTGCGCAACGCGCGCGGCGGGGCGCAGCCGGACCCGGTGCGCGCGGCGCTGCTGGCCCAGGCGGCGGGCGCGGACGGCATCACCGCCCATCTGCGCGAAGACCGGCGCCATATCGTCGATGACGACATCGCCCGGCTGATGGACGCGATAGCGTTGCCGCTGAACTTCGAGATGGCAGCGACCGAGGAGATGCAGCAGATCGCTCTGCGCCACCGCCCGCACGCCGTCTGCCTGGTCCCCGAACGGCGCGAGGAGCGCACCACCGAGGGCGGGCTGGACGTGGCAGCCGATGCCAACCGGCTGCGCGATTTCTGCGCGCCGCTGGCCGATGCCGGCTGCCGTGTGTCGCTGTTCATCGGCCATGACGCGCGCCAGATCGAGGCGGCGCTGCGGGTCGGTGCGCCGGTGGTCGAATTCCATGTCGGCCGCTATTGCGACCTGATGGCCGAGGGCGAGGGTGATGCGGCGGCCGAGGAACTGGCGGCGCTGACCCGCGCCATCAGGGATGCGCATGCGGCGGGGATCGAGGTGCATTGCGGGCACGGGATCAGCTACGACACGGTGGCGCCCTTTGCCGCGATGGCCGAGGTGCGCGAGCTGAATATCGGGCACTTCCTGATCGGCGAGGCGGTGTTCCGCGGCCTTGGCCCGGCGCTGGCCGAAATGCGGCGGCTGATGGATGCCGCGCGCGGGGTGTCCGGGTGAGGGCGCGCGCGTGATCCTGGGCATCGGCACCGATCTGACCCGGATCGACCGCATGGAGGCGGTGCTGGCGCGCTTTGGCGACCGCTTCAGGCGCCGGGTCTTTACGGCCGGTGAACTGGCGCTGGCGGCTGGCCGGGGTGACGAGGTGGCGACGCTGGCGCGGCGCTGGGCGGCCAAGGAGGCCTGCGCCAAGGCACTGGGCACCGGCTTGCGCATGGGCATTGCCTGGCGCGAGATGGCGGTGGAAAGCAGCGGCATGGGGGCGCCGGGGATGGTGCTGTCGGGGCGCGCGGCGGCGCGGCTGCAGGCGCTGACGCCGCCGGGTCATCGGGCTGCCGTGCATCTCAGCCTGACCGATGACGCGCCCTGGGCGCAGGCTTTCGTGGTGATCGAGGCGCTCCCGGCATCGGTTTGACGGCCGCGACTGCGGGCGAGCGGGGCTCCCGCGCCTTTTCGCCGGATTGAAAATCCGTTGAAAAGGCTTGGGCCCGGCCGCGCGCTGCGCGCGCGGAATCATGCGTAGAGGTGCCGCGCGCTAAGCGCGCGGGGGCAGGGGCTTTGCCCCTCTGCCCCGGATTGCATCCGGGGCATTCACCCCAGAGTATTTCCGGCAAAATGAAGGGGTGCGTTGGCTGGTTTTCGGTAGATTCTGCTTGGCATGGTTGCGGGGTGCCGAATGATGGGGGCATGACCGCGCCGCGGCGTCAGCCGCGGCGCCCGGCCCAAGTGCCGGTGCAGCATGTTTCATGCGGCGCCCGCGCGCGGGAGCGCCCCTTTGCCTGGCCTGTTGCCTGGCCGCTATCGGTCAGTCTGTGCGGTTTTGGTCGCCTTCCGGTCCGAAGAGACCCGCCTGGGCCGGGGTCTCTGGCGGCGGCAGGCCGAGGTGGCGCCAGGCATTGGCGGTCAGCAGCCGCCCGCGCGGGGTGCGGGCCACGAGGCCCTGTTGCAAGAGGTAGGGCTCGATCACCTCTTCTATCGCATCGCGGCTTTCGGACATGGCGGCGGCGATTGTTTCCACCCCGACCGGCCCACCGCCATAGCCCTCGGCCAACAGCGTCAGGTAGCGCCGGTCCGCCCCGTCCAGGCCCAGGTGATCGACCCCCAGCCGGGTCAGCGCGCTGCTGGCCAGCGCGCGGGTCAGGTGCCCGTCGCCCTCGACCAGCGCGAAATCCACCACCCGGCGCAGGAGCCGCCCGGCAATCCGTGGTGTGCCGCGCGCGCGCCGGGCGATTTCGGCCACGCCCTCGGGTTCGGCACCGACATTCAGCAGCCGTGCCCCGCGCGCGACGATCTCGCACAGTTCCGCGTGGTTGTAGAATTGCAGCCGGGTGGGGATGCCGAAACGGTCGCGCAGCGGTGTCGTCAGCAGCCCCAGCCGCGTGGTGGCGCCGACCAGCGTGAAGGGCTGCAATTCGATCCGCACCGTGCGCGCCGCCGGCCCCTCGCCGATCACCAGGTCAAGCTGGAAATCCTCCATCGCCGGGTAGAGCACTTCCTCCACCGCCGGGTTCAGGCGGTGGATCTCGTCGATGAAGAGCACGTCGCGCGCTTCCAGATTGGTCAGGATCGCCGCGAGATCGCCTGCCTTGGCCAGCACCGGCCCCGAGGTCATGCGAAACCCCACCCCCAGCTCGCGCGCCATGATCTGCGCCAGCGTCGTCTTGCCCAGACCCGGCGGGCCGTAGAACAGCGTGTGGTCCATCGCCTCGCCCCGCATCCGGGCGGACTGGATGAAGACGCGCAGATTGGCGCGGGCCTCTTGCTGGCCGATGAAATCGTCCAGCGCCTGCGGGCGCAGGGCGCGGGCGGCGTCATCGGGCTGGCGGTCGGGCCTCAGGGTGGGGTCAGGGGTGCTCATGCTCATGGGCGAAGCCTTGCGGTGGGGGGCGGGGCTTGGCAAGGGCCGCTCATGCATTCAATCCGAAGCGGCGGGTGTCCAGTCGCTCCATCCAGCCCTGCTCGATGCGGGTCACCTCATCGATTCCGGCGGTGGGACTGAGGAGTTCGAGGATCGAAAAGCGAAAGTTCCCGGGGTTGCGCAGTGCCAGCTGACGGGTCACGCCCGCCTCGCCCGCAACATGTGTCTGCCAGCGCCCGAGCAGGTTTTCGGTGCCATAGGCCGCGCCGACATAGCGCGCCCCGTCGTTTTCGTCGACGATCAGATAGATACCGCGCCAGTGGCGCAGCGTCTCGGCCCAGGCGCGCGGCAGGGCGCGGATCGTTGCGGTATCCAGCACAAGGGCCCGCCAGTCCGGCAGCGGCGGGGTCAGGTCGGCCTGGCGGGTGATCTCCAGCACGGGCAAGGGCGTCGTCTCGGAAAGCCGCATATAGGCGCGTGCCCCCGGATCCGCCACGATGAGACGTCCGTGCAGATCGGCCAGCCTTGCCATCGGTTGCAGGTCAAAATCGGCCCGGCTGTCGATACCGCGTTCGACAAAGCCGCGTTGGTCGGCGAAACAGGCGAAGAGCGCCTGCATCGCCGGATCGGCATCGAAATCCGCCGCATTGCGGTCGGTCCAGCCGGCGCGGTGGTAGAGGCCGATGAAAGTCAAGGTGCCGTCGCCTCGGGTCAGGAAGGAGGCCATCACCCCCCGCGCCTTCAGCGTCGCCTCGGCCTGACGGGAATGCGTGCGCTGGTAGGTTTCGAAATGCGGTGAGCCGCTTTCGGCCAGCATCGCCAGCACCAGCCGGTCGGTGGCGTTTCCCGGCTTGTGCAGGCAAAGCGCCACGTTGCGGGGCTCGATGCCGCAGCCTGCCAGGAGGGTCGTGAACTCCACCGCGCTACCCTTTCGGCGCCAGCAGGCGCAGCGCGGCACGGATCAGGCCGGCGGTGTCGGTCTCGTCGCCCCCGGCCTCTGTCGCGGCCTCTGCCACCTGGGCGACGGCCGTCGCGGCCTCGGACGCGCCGTAACCCAGATTGGTCAGCGCCGACAGCGCGTCGGCCTGCGCCTGCTGGGCGGCGCGTCGCGCGCTGCCCGCCCCGCTG